>JACIWG010000050.1 GCA_014361085.1 Nitrososphaeria archaeon | reverse complement strand
CCGATATCTCCTCAAATTCTTCGTCTATGAACTCATTTGTTAAATGCAAGTGTGCAAGTCGGGCTTCATAATTTATTGGAACTACTACACCATGCCTTTTAGCTTTACTCATCGAATATATGCTTATATGATCCCCGAATACAAGTGTTGTAGAACGGTCTGCTAATTCTATTGGTGTAGCCGTGAAGCCCATGAACGAGGCATTAGGTATCGCATGTCTAAGATTTTGAGCAAGCTCCTTATATTGGCTTCTATGTGCTTCGTCCGCTATAACAATTATATTTTTTCTGTCCGTGAGAAAAGGATATTCTTCTGTTTTCTTCTTCCCAAACTTCTGTATTGTTGCAAAAACTATTCCACCAGCTGCTGTCTGAATTGTCTTCTGCAAGTCCTTAATACTGTTCGCCTGCTTCACAATCGGTATTGATGAGAATACACTATAGAGTTGCTCGTCCAAATTATTTCTGTCTGTAATAAAGAGTAGAAGCGGATTTTCAAGCTCCTTAACTTTCAAAACCTTTTTAGCATAAAACATCATGGTTAAAGATTTACCAGTACCCTGAGTATGCCATACAACACCGATTCTCCTTTCCTCTGGAGTTTTTCCCTCCAAAACCGCCTTCTTTGTTCTTTCTACAGCCTTCCTTACAGTATAGAACTGGTGAAACATTGCAATCTTGTTTTCCAAACTTTCACCTAGACTCTCGTAAAGGATAAAGTCCTGCAAGAAATCCAGGAGACACTCTTTTTTAAAAAGTCCCTTCAACAAGACTTCCAAAGATGTCATCCTGCGTCCTGTAGGCTTATGAATGTAGGCGTATTGCTTTTCTCCAACTTCTATTACTTCTAAATCTTCATCATCATCTATTCCTTCCCATATGAAATATTTTTCCCAGCCACTTGTTTTAGCACCATACTTTGTTTCCAGTCCGTCAGTTGCCACTAGGATTTGCGGGTAGACGTAGAATTGTGGGATGTCGTTCATTTTGGTTTTGTGGTCGTAGTAGGCGTCTTTTGCGATTTCGTCTGCGCTGAAGCTTTTGAATTCGAAGGCGACTATGGGCATGCCGTTAATGAAGATTACGAGGTCTGGTCTTCTTGTTAATCCCTTCTGGTATTGATATTCAACAGTGAATTGATTAGCGGCTAAAAACTCGTTGTTGGCTGGATTTTCAAAGTCCACGAGTTTAGCGATTCTTGTTCTTTCTTCATGGTTTTCTTTTACGGTTATTTTTACTCCATTTGTTAGCATGTCATAGAAGATTTTACTTTTCATGACGAAGTCTGGATGTTCAATTTCCGAAACTTTTTTGTAGATTTCCTCTGCTTGCGACTGATTAAGCCATGGGTTAAGCCTTCTTACTGCTTCAAGAAATCTCTTCTTTAAAAGAACATCCCGATAAGAGTCTCGTTCATTGTTGTCTGGGGAAAGCTCATAACCGTTAATATAGGAATAGCCAAGTTCCTTCAACCAGTTTATAGCTGGCTGCTCAACCATATAATCCTCAGTAAGCTGTGCCACGACTATATCTCCTCCACCCTCAACCTACCAAAAACAAGCAAAGGCAACAAAGTATCACGAACTTTTCTCAAAACCATAACTTGCTTTTGGTTTAGAAGAATTTTTTGGAATAGTAGCTCTACGATTGACTCGAACGCTTCAAGAGTTGGCGTCGGAGGTAGAAGTATTAGAAAATTATCTAGTTCTTGTTTTGTTATAGCTTCAAAAGTTGTTCCCCTTTGATAAGCTTGTATTAGTTCATTGTTTTGTTTCAACCAACAGAATACGAAACCCCAATATTTAGAACGTAATGATGCAACTCCGCGTCCTATTGTATAGTCTCTATCTGCTATGTTAAGCTCTCCAACCGGAGCTCTAACGGTAATTAAAACGTCTAGCGGCTTTGCTATTTTTCCTTCACAAGAACAGTAAACAGTGGTTTCAGGCGTATATTTGCCGAACTGTCCTTTACCTTGAATAAAAGGCAAACCTTCACCATCTTCGTTATAATATTTTGATGGCGGAGACTGCCCCATAATAATTTCGGATAAGTCAATTAATTTTGCCACTCTCCATCCTTTTGGTATTTCTCCAAGCTCGCTTGACTCAAACTCGCCGTCTCGGAAAGGTTCAAAATCAACAAACCAGCTCTTAAAAACCGTCATAGCCACCTTCTCCAAAACCTCATTCTGCCTTTTCTTATTCTCAATCAAATCATCAAACCAAGACAAAACAGACGCGATAATCTCTTGCTCTTGAAGATGTGGATAAGGTGTGGATATAGTTAAAAAGTAATCTTTATCGACATGTCTATCATCTGTTCCTGATTTTGCATCTTTTAATTCATCTTCTTTTGACTTTAGAACAAAGTAAATAAACTCTTTACTAACTTGCTCCTTAAGGATAAGTTTGCACATCGTAGAGGCAAGCAACCCTTTTTTTCCTTTGAAAATTTCACCTGAATTAGAACCATCCCATAGAATTATAATATCATTTTCATCGACAAATACCCCAGCCTCTTTATCATAATATCCTTCTGGTTCTTCTTCACCTCTAAGGAATTTGGCTGATAAATAGGGTAGGTTACCATGCCTTTTTTGGGGCGTTTTGCCTTTTTGAATATCTACTATAATTTCTTCCAGTGGTTTTTCATCCCATTCCTTTGGTATCTCCCCTGTTTCCATTTCCTTAAATTCGGTTTCCCATCTAAACTTTAGCATGTTTCACACCGAATATCCTAACGCATTAAACAATTCTTTAATTCTCTCTGTTAATTCTCTCTCTTCGGCAAGCAATTTTGACAATTCAGCTGAATAGATTTTCATTTTTTCTTCGAAGGGTGTTTCTTCTTCCTCAGCTTTGATTCCCACATACCGTCCAGGAGTCAATGTATACCCATTTTTCTCTATTTCATCGATTGGTGCAATCTTGGCGAATCCAACTTCGTTTATTTTTTCTTCTGGCATTCCATTCTCAAACATTCTAAATTTCTCAACAATCCTCGCTATGTGCTCCTCTGTAAGAACCACCTGCCTTCTTGAGACTTGCTTAAACATTTTCTTTGCGTAAATAAACAACACTTTTCGCTTCATACTTTCAGGTTTAGTTTTCCTTAAAAACCACAAAGAAACCGCCAGAGGCACATTATAAAAAAGCTTAGGAGGGCACGCCACTATACCATAAACCAAATCATCCTCCACAATCTTCCTTCTTATCTCACCTTCAACATTTCCACCAGAAAGAGCACCAGTCGCCATAACAAATCCAGCCTTACCGTTCTCCGCCAAATGGTAAATGTAATGTTGTATCCAAGCATAGTTTCCGTTGTTGTCCGGCGGCACTCCATACTTAAACCGTGGGTCGTCATATTTGACTCTGTCGGCACCCCAGCCACTATCATTAAACGGCGGATTAGAAACCACATAATCAGCCCTCAAATCAAAAAACTTGTCATCATGATAAGAATCCCCAAGCCTCAAATCCCCTTCAGCACCCCTCAAAGCCAAATTCATCTTACAAATCTTCCAAGGCATAGGCTTAGAATCCTGCCCATAAATCGTAAGCAAATTCCTATCCAAACCTTCCCGCTCCATCTTCTCCAAAGCGGAAACAAAAAATCCGCCACTACCACAAGCAGGATCAAAAATCCTTCCGCCTTTAACATCCAAAACCTCAATAATCAACCTTGTTAAGCTTCTGGGCGTGTAAAACTCGCCGCCCTTCTTTCCCTCAGCCTCAGCAAACTTGCCCAAAAAATACTCATAAATCCGCCCAAAAACATCCTTCGCCTTATGCTCCAAAGGAATCTGAATGGAAGAAAAAAGATTAATCAAAAACGCCAAATCATAAGCATCCAAATTAATACTCGTAAAAATCTTTGGAATGGCGTCCTTCAACTGACGCGGATACTCATTCTCCAAAACCTCAATGGCTCTATCAATAATTTCACCAATTTTCGGTTGAGTCGAATTCTTCACCAAATAGTCCCAACGTGCAACTTCAGGAACGTATAAGACGCCAACCTTCAAGTAACGGTCCTTATCCTCTAAAGCCTGACTACGGAAACCCTCATAAGCAATAAACTCCTCACTATTAGAATCAGAAAAAGCCTTCTCCAATTCTCTCCTACGTTCTTCAAAAGCAAAAGACAAATACCTTAAAAACACTAGACCTAAGACTACATACTTATACTCGTGAACCTCAACTTTCTTCCGTAATTTATCAGCAGCCTGCCAAAGCTTATCTTCAAAATCAATATCCCTTTCATCCATCACAATCACTATTAGCCAATACTCATTTATATAGATTAAGAATTATACAATTAACATGTATTTTCAACAAGAATAAATATTTAAATAAAATTCACTATCTATTAGGAATTAAATTGCAATCCTCAAAAAATTTATTAAAGTATATATTACTTGTTGTAGGATTTTATCTATTATTTTGCATATTATGTATTGAAGTTGAAATCTTAGCAAATCAAGATGTAAAAGAAAAATTGGCCCTAAGGAGAGAAAACCCATTTGGCCCTATAACATACATGATTGTTCATGCCTCATGTGATCATTTAAGAGACAATATTTTTGGGATAATTGTATTGGCAATAATGTTCTGCCTAATATTACGCTTTAACGATATTCTTGAACCTAAGCATACAACTATCGGGTTTTTGATTATACCATTTATATCACCAATTTTAGCAGCGATAATACGCTGCATTATTTTACCAAATATGATTTCGGTTGGAGCGTCTGGAGTCGCTTACGCAATGTTTGGAACAATATTCTACATTCTCTTATATAGTTCTTTAGCATATTGTGGAGAATTTAGAAAAATAGGGTATCGAAATAGTATTGAAAAAAGAAGAAGGAAATATGTGCGTGGTCATCTTTTAATAAATGCAGGCGTTTTCGCATTCTTATTAGCACTTATCATAGTTTTTTCATATGATGTATTTGGCTGGGGCATGGCCTACGGCTATATAATAGATAGTGTGGCTCATGTCTTAAGCTTTATCATAAGCTATCTGATCACATTCGCATACTTTTTATGTTGTAAAAATATAAAACGTTCTTTTTTTACTGATGTAGATTAACATGAATTTATTTAGACTTCTATTGGATGAGCTTTATGTTAAGTTTTCTAAAAGTTATCTTTCTACATCCATGCTATATGCACCCCACTATTACATGAAACTTTTTGGTAAAGTGGATGATTCTGAACTTGAAACAATTTCCTTTTTGGCAGCCATATACGATTATCAGATGAGAGTGCCCAGTTTATTGAATAAGTTTCTTTTTCTTGCTGAGGAACTGTATAAGAGGAAGGCTAGGTTTGTTGATTTGCTTGATAGGAGGTTTTGGGAAAGTTTTAGACAATCTTTTCTTAATCAGGTAATTTACGGATTCTTTCACAGATTTGATCCTAGAATGTTGGGCTTCTACTGGATAATGAAGATCGTTTACGAGCGAGATTTGGAATCTAAGTTAAGGGATTCGGTTGAATATGATATTGCACTCGCGTCAACCATATATAGTGAGCTTGAAAAGTATAGAAATATTATTCCTGCTGACGAGTTTAAGGTTGTTAAAAGTATTCTTCCTTCTCCAGAAAAAGGCAGTCCATTTAAGAGATACAATCTGTTTCTTAGATGGATTGTTAGGGACGAGTATCCAGATTTAGGTGTTTGGAAAAACCTTGACAAGGCCAAGTTAATGGTTCCACTTGGATTAGAGATTCAAAGAGTTGCAGGAAGAATCTTCTATGGAAAAGATACAAAGGCAAGTAGAAGCGAGAGTATAAAGATAACAGAATTATTGAAGCAAGTTAACCCAGAGGACCCGATAAAATATGATTTTGTGTTATCAAGGCCAGCACTACTAGGATGGTGCCTGAAAGAAACAGAATATTCCCACTGCCAAACATGCCTACTTAGACAGGCCTGCAAAATAGGTTCAAAAACAGAAACCTACAGCAGACTATTTGATACAAAATTGAAGGAACCAATAGAAGCCAAAAAACCAGAAAACCTGATAAAAAGACACAATCACCTAGTAAAAATAGCATACCAATATTTCATAGAAAAATATAAGCTACACGACTGCAGAACAGATGTAGCAATAGACCACGGACTAAGACCAGACATACTATGCTACAACAAAACCACACTAGTAGCAGAAATAAAACTGACAACAAAAACAATACAGGGACCACAGCAGCTCAAAACCTATGCAACAGAACTAAAGTTAAAAGAAAACAGCATGGGCGCACTAGTATACGGGAAAACAGACCCCTATGAAATAAAACTGATAGAGGAATCAATAGAAGCGTTAGAACTAAAAAACAACTACAACAAAATAGAAATATACAAATATGATGAAGAAAAAAGAACAATAGACCCCTATAGCAGATGATTGAAAACAAAAATATAGAAAATATCAAGCTATTAATAAAGTTTAAATTTAAAGTAACTTATATTATAGTACAATGGATAAAAATGATGAAATAATAAAGTTATTAGAAAGAACTGAAATTGTTGAAGCCTCAAATATTATAATTGATATAATAGATGGAAATATAAATGAAGAGAAGATAATAAGATTAAGGGAAATTGCAAAAAAAATTTGCTGATGTTTTCAATTTTAAAGGCCCAATTTCATCGGCTATTAGATTATTACCTAGAAGACCATTGATGCCTGGTTCGCCAGTTATACGTTTAGCTTTAAAGGCAGTAGATAATGATGTATTAAAAAATTCATTATATTATCTTAATACTATTTCTGGAACAATATTACTGCATTTAAAGAATATTATAAATGATAAGTTTATTAACCCTAATGAGGTTTATACTAGAAAAGTTCTGATAGCATCTATTAATAAGCGATTTATTGGTGGTAAAATTTTTGAAGCTTTATCAGAAATTTATTTGAATAAAGTTCACGGCTGGCCTGAACTTTTACCCGCAGAACTTACACCTTGGTTCATGGGAATTAGTAAGGAAGGTAAACCAGATTTGATTAGTATAAGTTTAGCACCTTATGTTATGTATATGGCAGAAATTTCAAAATCCTTCAAAAGTTTGGAAGAATATGAAAATAGAGCTATATTTTTAGTCGACGCAATTAAAAATAAAAATATACCTATTCCATCAGATATCGAAAATATAAAAGGTGTACATTATGCCATTATAGCCTATGAAAAAGCCGAATCAAATAAATTAGAAAAAATTCGGGAAGCATTCAACAGTAAAATACCAAAGAATTTAATTAGTAAAAATAAGTTACATACAGAAATTTTAGATTTGAAAGAAATTGAAGAAGAATTAAAAAAAATGGAAAAGAAAAGAGAAACCCATATGCAGGTCACCTATTTACCATTTTTAAGAGAAATAAAGTTATTTTAAAATTTATTATAAATAAATATAATTTTTACTATAAAAAAGTATATATTCTATTAGGAAAATAAGGTAAGAGTAAGTATGACTGTGCAATTATCAGAGCTTAGAGAAGCGTATCATAAAATTATTCAACTTGAATTTTCAAAGTATGAAAAAAACAAAAAGTTACAGGATGCTTATATTACATTATCAGAAATGCAGAATGAACTAAGATTATCAGATGAAATAATAAAAGAATTAGGTCATTATGGTTTTATCATTTCAATTGGAAACGATTATTTTAGAAGTTTGTTAATGGATGTAGCTTTTAGGATTTCGGATATTAGAATAAAATATGAGGGAACAAAGTATGTTCTTGAATCAGATTTAACCTTAAAAAAGCGACCTTTCCTAAAATGGGATTACCTAAAATTTAATGAAAATGGAGAAAATTTAAAAGCTATAAAAAATACTTTTTTAAAAGTCATTCCAGAAAATTATATAGATAATTTCTTGGAGGCTTTGACTCTTTCAGGAATAAAAGGATTATCTAAATATCAATTTTTAAGTATAAAAGAGGTTATAGAAAATGATAAAGATTCAGTAATTTCAGCACCAACGGCTTTTGGAAAAACTCATATATTCATCATTCCTATTCTACTTGCTGCTTTAAGAGCAAAAATTAATGAGCAAAAGGGTACGGTTGCAGTAATTTTCTATCCAAGGAAATCATTAGGTTCGGATCAAATGGGAAGATTAATCAAATTGATTTATTATATAAATAAAAAATGTAATATTCAATTATCAATTGGAATTGATGATGGAGATGTTAAAAGAAGGAATGAAATTAAAGATGGAGAGGAATTTAGGGGAATAAAGTGCCCAATTCATCCTTCAGAGCCATTAATTATAAAAAACAAAAAAATTTTTTGTAATAAATGTAATGATTTCCTAGATTTTATTTGCTTAACCCGCGAAGATTTTATGAGCAGACCACCTACAATTCTAATAACAAATATCTGGGCCTATCAGTATAGATTATCTGATCACAAATATTGGAATAACAATTATCTTTCTTCTAATATAGAATTTTTTGTGTTCGATGAGATTCATGCCTATCGAAGCATAGTAGCTGGTGTGCTAAGATACTTTATACAAATTTTAAGAACTTTAGTTTCCAGTAGAGCTAGGCTGATCCTCTCTTCAGCAACTATACCTAAGTTAGAGGAATTTGTACAAGATTTGACAGGAAAAGATATCAGTAATTTTCTTAAATTAATTTATAATGAACAATTGCATGGAAAAGATGCAGAAAAAATAGAACTTTACTTATTATTAGGAATTAACCCCCTTACTTCATGGGAAACTTACGCACATGAGGCGGCTATTTTTCTTTCTACAGCTAATAGAATCAGAAGTAGCAAAAATCTACAAAGCTTAATTTTTGTTGATAGTATCAGAAATATATCAAGATTGCACACACAAACGTACGAAGCTATTGAATTAGGTGATCCTAAGGATCATTTATTACCAAATGTCCCTCCTGATAATCCTTTTTGCTATTGGGTTTATAATAAAGAGTATAAACTTGATTATGATTTAGAATACAAAATAGATAAATTACGAAAAGAAATAAAAAATAATATTGAAATGCATTTTTCTGAAAAATCAGATAGATTTGAAATAGAAAAAAGAATTAGGGATGGAAATATAGATGTAGTTTACACGACGTCTACTTTAGAATTAGGAGTTGATTATGATAAAGTATCTGTCATTATGAATGTAGGGATACCTTTTGCTTTGGAAAGCATTATTCAACGGGTAGGAAGAGCGGGTAGAAGTGAAGATAATACGCTATATTCATCCTTATGTGTTGTAGTGGTACGCAACAATCCCTTAGAATATTTCTATTTATATAAAGGTGTTGAAGAATTAATTGATGTAAATAAACTTCCTAAAATTCCCGTTTCATTCTCTAACTTATTTGTTATTTTTTACTCCATGTTAATTTATACTATGGCTTATTTAGCAAAAAATGGGCAAGAATTACGGAAAGAAAGGGATTTAATTAATGATATTGAAATTCTTACAAAAAATGTTTTAAATTTAAAAAATAAAATAGTTAACGATTTAAGAATTAAAATGGATACCACTGAATTAGAAATTAAATTTAATAGGATTGTTGAACTTCTAAAGGAGCCTAATTTGTCTGATAAGTTAAATGCAATTAAATCATACATAAATAAGAAATGGCTGCTATCTGAAATTAAAAAGGATATCAAAGCACTAGAGGATAAAATTATTCCCGAAATGAAAGGAAAATTAGAAGAATTGCACGGAGAAGAAAAACTATTTTTTGAAGGAAATATTAAGCGTCTAGAAGAAATAATAAAAAGTTGGAGAGATGATCTTAATTTAAAAGAAATGCTTGAAATTATATTAGATATTATAGAAAAAATTGATGTCATTAAAAATCATATTCGAAATCAATTACATCCTATGCATAATTTTAGAAGGCCATTAACCGATTTATCATATAAATTTGGAACTGAATATAAGGAAGAAATAGAAAAATTTATGGAAATTGAACAAAAACATGACATACAAGGGACAGATTTCTCAGCATATTATAGAGCTGGTGAAGCATATAAAAAATTGCAAGAAAACTTGATAAGTCTTATAGAAAGCATAATTGGATTTAAATTTATGGGTAATGAATTTATAGATCACCCAGTAATTATTGGTGAAGAATTACAATCACCAACAGAAAAAAAAGAGGAATTCATAAGTAATGTGATTTCTCGTACACCACCATTTGAATTGATAACAA
>JACIWG010000005.1 GCA_014361085.1 Nitrososphaeria archaeon | reverse complement strand
AACCTAACATTGATAAAATTTGTTCCAGAATATCAGATCAATTCATCAAAATTTTATTCGAAAGCAAAATTCACACCCTTCGAAGGACAAAGGGTTGAGGCTGCTGTAACAAAAACCATCATCAGAGGAGAAACAGTTTACGAAAGAGGTGCAGGAATAGTTGACGAGAAAAGGGGGAAGGTTGTCAGAACATAAATTTATCGTCGACTGCATGCATGGGAAACTTGCAAGAAAAATGAGGTTATATGGATTTGACACATTATATGATGTGAAATTTGACGACAGCAAAGTAATTGAGATAGCGAAGCTTGAGGGGAGGACAGTAATAACTTCGGATGAAGCGTTAATTGAAAGAGCTAAGTCTGAGAAACTTCAAGTAATATGGGTTCCATTAGATAATGAGCTTCCAAGAATGATTAAAATATTTGAGACACTAAAAATTTTGCCAAAGATAGACCCTAAAAGATCTCGATGCCCAAACTGCAATAGCCCACTTGCTATAGTTAAAAAGAAGGATGTTAAAGATGTGCCTGAGAATGTTTTGAAGAGGAAAAGGGTATTCTACAAGTGTACAGGATGTGGGAAAATTTACTGGTATGGCTCACACTGGAAAAAGATAAGGGAGTTTGAAAAAACACTTAAGAGGATGCTAAGGGAATTAGGGGAAGGGAGAAAGAATGAATTTAAGCGATGATGATGGAAAAATTTTAGTTGAGTTGGCTAGAAAAGCAATAGAAGAGTATGTAGTTAATGGAAGAAAATATGTTCCTTCAGAGGATATTAAGAGAAGGTTTTCTGAAAAGGCAGGAGTCTTTGTGACAATTAACCGTGTGGTCGGAGAAGAAAGAGAGTTGAGGGGATGCATAGGCTTTCCAGAGGCAATCTTGCCACTATATGAGGCTGTTATAGAGGCTGCAATTGCTGCAGCAACAGAGGACCCAAGATTCGAACCCCTTAAAAAGAGTGAAGTTGACAAAATCTTGATAGAAGTAAGTGTTTTAACACCACTTGAGCTTATTAAAGTTGATTCACCACTCCAGTATCCTGAAAGGATAAAGGTTGGAGAGGACGGGCTAATGCTTAGATGGAGATGGGGTTCAGGACTACTACTTCCACAGGTTGCAGTAGAATATGGATGGGATGCAAGAGAATTTCTTGAAAACCTATGTCTTAAGGCGGGCATAACACCAGATTCCTGGCTTAGAAAAGATGTGAAAATTTACAAGTTCCAGTGCCTGATTTGGGAGGAGAAAGGTAATGGGGAAATTGTTAGAAAACATTTGGGAGAGAGGTGGTAATATATGTTACTTAACTTGAGTGTGCTTAAATTTATATTTTTTATTGCAGGATTAACATGTTTGATTTTAGCTGGATGGTTAATAGGAGTAGTTACTTTTAATGAAGGTGTAAAACAATTAGGATTAAGGAATTCATTATACATAAAATCTCTAATAATAGGAGCATTAGGATTAATACTAATAATCTTATCATTATTAAAAGAGATTGTCCATATAAGACATCGCCTCCACTCCCCATACCAATAAGTGAAGAGGTTCAGGAAGAGCCAAATACTATTTAAACCAAGAACACTAGAATTCACATTGAACTCATTGCAAAACCCTTAGGTAGATAAGTATACATGCTATAAATATGGGAGCTATGAATGCTGTTCTTAGCCTTTCATACCTTATTGTTATCCTTCTAAACGATTTTAACCATGCAAAGAACCTTTCTACTGCTTCTCATCAGCCCTTGGCCTATAAAATTCTTAAGTTAACAGAGCAATTTGGGAGAATAAAAACGAATAAATAGTAGTTTAACATTATAGCCTTCGAAAAAATTTGAAATCATATGAAAATTTTATTGAGGCAAGAAACCTACTATTGAATGCCGAAGACTATGAGGAAGCTAAAAAGGAATTTTTATGGCCCAACATAGTTGAATTTAATTGGGCAATAGACTATTTTGACAAAATAGCTGAGGAAGAATCTAATCCCGCAATATTGTATGTAGACGATTATGGAGTAGAGAAAAGTGTTAGCTTCCAAGAATTAAAGGTTAGAGCAAACAAGGTTGCAAATTTTTTAAAAGAAAACGGTTTATTGAAGGGGGAAAGAATACTTTTACTATTAAGTAATCGAATAGAACTTTTTGAAACATTTTTGGGTGCAATGAAAGTTGGATGCACAATAATACCTGCATCAATTCTCCTAACAGCCAAAGATATTGAGGACAGAATTTTGAGGGGAAAAATAAAATGTGTTGTAACAGAAAAGGAGGTTATAGAAAAGGTTGATGCGATCGGAGGCTTACTAAAAATTTTAAAGTGCAAGATTGTTGTAGGAGAAAAAGTTGGGTCATGGAAAAGCTTTCATGAAGTAGAGGACTGTAGTAAAGTTTTTAAAAATTCTGAAAAATTTTTTGCATCAGATGAACTACTAATATATTTTACTTCGGGGACAACAGCAAAACCAAAAACTTGTCCTACACACTCATGCAAGTTACCCAATTGGACATTTAACTACAATGTACTGGATTGGCTTAAAAAGAGGATATTTACACTATAACATAAGCGCACCAGGATGGGCTAAACATGCATGGAGCACCATTTTCGCTCCATGGAATGCTGAATCAACAACATTCGTTTACAATTACAGAGGAAAAATTGACCCGAAAAAGGTGCTTGCAAAAGTAGAAGAGTATGAAGTTAGTAGCATATGTGCGCCTCCAACAGTTTGGAGACTGTTATTATAGGATTTAAGTAAATACAATTTTTCATTAAAAGAGGCTGTTAGCGCAGGGGAACCCTTAAATCCGGAAATCATAGAAAGAGTGCAAAAAGCAACTGGAATAGTTGTAAGAGAAGGATATGGGCAAACGGAGACAACATTGCAAGTCGGAATATTTCCTGGAATGAAAGTTAAACTGGGCTCAATGGGGAAAGAGGCGCCTGGATTTGAAATAGGAATATTGGGTAACGGGAACAGGGAATTGGGTGATGGGAGAGAGGGAATAATTGCGGTTAAGGTGAAGCCGACCAAGCCGATAGGCTTGATGGAGGGCTACCTAGACCCCTTTGAGAAAAATTTTGAAGTTTTTGTTGACCAATGGTATCTAACTGGTGACATGGCGTTTAAGGACAAGGATGGATACTTCTGGTTTATTGGTAGAGTTGATGACGTATTCAAAAGCTCAGACTATAGGATAAGCCCATTCGAGTTAGAAAGTGAACTCTTAAAACATCCTGCTGTTGTTGAGGCAGCGGTTGTTGCAAGCCCAGATAAAATAAGAGGTTTTATACCAAAAGCCTTCATAGTTTTAAAAAAGGAGTATGCTGCAGATGACCAGACAGCATTTAAAATATTCGAGTTTATTAGAGATAATATTGCACCCTACAAACGTCCAAGAATAATCGAGTTTGTTACAGAACTCCCTAAAACAATAAGTGGTAAAATTAAAAGAAACAAGCTGAGAGAAAAAGAAAAGGAGCTTAGAAAAACTGATCAGAAAAAAGAAAACGAGTATTTTGAAAAAGATTTTAAAGAAAAACTTGGATGAGGATATAAGACAAAATTTTTAAATTGATACAATTTGGATAGATTGCGAATTGAGCACAAGATTTAAAGTTGGCGGGAGAACACATACAATAAGAGAACTCTTTTCAGAAAACATGGAGCTAGATACAACTATACTAGGATGGGTTCAAAACAAAAGTAGGGTGGGAGGAGTAATATTTCTGACAGTAAGAGACGGTTCAGGGTACATTCAAACCACCTTCAAAAAGGACCAAGTTTCACCCGAAGTTTTCGAAAAGGTAAAGGAGGTTACAGTTGAGTCGGCTGTAAAGGTTTCAGGGAGAACAAAGATGGATAAGAGGGCTCCAGGAGGGCTTGAAATTGTTGGAAAAGGTTTTGAGATAATAGCTAAGGCGGACTCGTGGCCTATAGTCAAAAGTGCTGTTAAAGCACCATCCTTTCTCTATGACATAAGGCACCTTTCGATAAGGGGGAAGAAGGCTTCTTCTGTTATAAAGATAAGGTCTAAGGTTATTGAGGCTGCTGCAGACTATTTTTTCAAAAACGGATTCTATCTTATAAGTGCACCAACAATAGTACAATCAGCATGTGAAGGAGGCGCAACATTATTTGAGGTAAACTATTTTGGAAAAAAAGCATTTTTGACACAAAGTGCACAATTGTATGAAGAGGCTGCAATAGCTGCCTTAGAAAGGGTGTGGACGGTTGAACCATGCTTTAGAGCTGAAAAATCCAAGACATCGAAGCATCTTACAGAATTTTGGATGATAGAGGCGGAGGTTGCCTTCGCAACACACGAGGATATAATGAAGCTTGAGGAAGAGCTTGTGGTTGAGATAACAAATAGGGTTGCCCAAGAATGTTCACAGGAGCTTACTATTTTGGGAAGAAAGTTTAAGCCTCCAGAACCACCCTTCTACACGATAACCTACGATGAGGCAAGAGAGTTGATAATGAAGAAGGGAATATTTTTTGAATGGGGAGAAGATATTCCAACAGAGGGGGAGAAGATCATTTCTAATGAATTTGATAAACCAGTCTTCATTAAAGAGTTCCCTCTTTCAGCAAGAAGCTTTTATCATATGACTAAGCCAGACAATGATAAAGTTACACTGTCATCTGACCTAATAGCGCCAGAAGGCTATGGGGAGATAACTACAGGCGGACAAAGGTTAAGCGACTATAGTGAACTTGAAAAACGGGTTATGCAACAGGAACTTCCCAGAGAAAGTTTCGAATGGTATCTTGAATTAAGAAAGTATGGGATGCCACCTCATTCTGGCTTCGGACTCGGTGTCGAGAGAACAGTGAGGTGGATAGCTGGATTAAAGCATATAAGGGCAGCATCACTATTCCCAAGAACGCTAACACGTCTCAATCCATAAAAAGTATAAGTTAAAAGCAACCCCTATTATACCCATATATGGTCAAGTTGGTTAAGGAAGAAGAAATAGAAGATGAGCTTGATGTAGAAAATATTGAGGGAGTGGGGCCGGCTACTAGAGACAAATTTTATGCTGCCGGAATATATGATATAAGACAGGTTCTAACATTCAGCCCCCAAGACTTGGTAGAAATATTGGGTATAAGCTACGATAAGGCTGTCGAGATCTCGAACAAGTCAAGAAAGAAGCTTACAGAGCTTGGTTTGATGGAAAGCTCCTTTTCAGTCGCAAGCGAAGTGCTTAAGAGAAGGCTTTCGATAGATAGGATAACGACAGGTTCAAACAATCTTGACAGCCTCCTCGGTGGAGGCATAGAAGTTGGAGCTTTAACAGAATTCTATGGAGAATTTGGAAGTGGAAAGACACAGATATGTCACACACTTTGTGTCACAGTACAGTTGCCAAGGGAAAAGAAGGGGTTAAATGCTGGTGCAGTATACATTGATACAGAAAACACTTTCAGACCGGAAAGAATCGAGTCTATCGCAAAGTTTAGGGGACTGGACCCTGAACAGGTTTTGAAAAGAATATTTGTTGGAAAAGTGTATAATGCAAGCCACCAAGAACTTTTGACAAGAGAAATTCCAAATTATATTGAAAGGGAAGACTGTAAGCTTGTGATAGTTGATTCAGCGATGACACACTTTAGAGCAGAATATGTTGGAAGGTCAATGCTTTCAGAAAGACAGCAAAAGCTTAACAGGTACCTTCACACACTTTTAAGGCTTGCAGAAATATATAAGGTTGCAGTCGTCATAACAAACCAAGTGCAGGCAGCACCAGACGTGTTCTTCGGAGACCCTACAAAGGCTTCTGGAGGACATGTCATGGCCCATGCGAGCACATATAGAATATATTTGAGAAAGTCTGGAAAAAATAGGATAGCTAGGATAGTTGATAGCCCATACCATGCTGAAGCAGACGCAATATTCACTCTGACAGAGGCTGGAATAGGGGATCCGGAAGAAAATTCTAAAAAATAGTGTTGGATATTAAGTGATATTGTATATATAGATTGTCTTATGTAGGTTATGGTATGATGGGAAAACCTGCAGCCTTAGCCATAATTTCTTTCATAATATTATCGACGTTACCCATATCATATACCATTCAATCACCAGAATATTATGAGAACATAACATTATATGTTGTTGGAAAAAATGTTCTTGTAAGATACAATTTTACTGGAACAGAAGTTGGCTTAATAGAACCTAAGATTTTAGAGGAAAAGTTTTCTGGAGTAGACTACTTTAAACTTTATGTAAGCCAATTTGACAGCTTTCCAACAGAATACGCGTACTTTAGTAGCATAGGATACAATATACTGTTATGTGAATACAATATTCCAAGCGCTGCAATATTATATGTTCACTCGAAAACAGTTCAAGAGGCAAGCTCGTTTTCTGAAGAAATAGAAAACCGTACAGGATTATCGTTCACATACTATGGGAAGAATGGAGAAATGTTCATGTTCATTTCACCATCCTCATTCGTTGACGTGCTAGAAAATTTTTTGTGGAAGATCATTCCAACCACATATGGTGGGTTCACAAAATTATTGGATAAAAGAGACGTTACATTCTCTGCAATAAGAGAAATTGGTTTTATAGGAAAAATGGTTAATGGAAAAGTTTCACAGAGTATAATAGTAGACATTCTTAAGACAAACGCTTTTTCCGGAAACAGTCTGAGGACAGGATTAGATATCTTCCTTTCAAGCAGGGTAAACAGTTCAGACTACACAAACCTAGGCAACTTCAAAATAATATCATATGGGCAGATTATAGAAAAAAGTGATGCAGGATATGTTAAAAACGATTTTGTCAAAAAAATTTCAGAGCTAACGATAACAGTTCCAGGAAACGATGTCCTACACTTTCCAAACATAACACTTGCTAAAGCCACACCAAGCATAATTGTAGAGAGAGAGTTTTCGAAGACAGCCTTAAAATTTGGTGAAGAATTTGAAGTACAAGTTAGGGTGAGAAACATTGGGGCAGCAGATGCTGAAAATATAAAGTTTGAAGACAGCTGGTGGATTGGAGGAGGAGCGTTTACACTTACAGCAGGCAAATATTCTGACCAAGTGAGTAAACTTGGTCCAGGAGAAAATCGTACAATAGTTTACAGGCTAAAGGTTCAAACAAGAGATACTGTAAGCTTTTACATTAGGCCATTGAATATAACATACTTTTGGAATGTCAGCGGAGAAAGATTAGCTTTTAATGCAGTCTCAAACGACGCATACATGCTTTTGAACCAGGACGGACCATCAATATACATTATCGCAACATTATCCACTTCCCAAACAAGCTTTGGATTTAGAAAGAAGGTCACACTCGATATAAAGAATAGGGGGAGCCTGACAGCCTTTAACATAACATTATATGGAGAAAGTATAGAGTTTCTACCGCCACAAGAAAGTGTACAAAAGGTTATAGAAGTGGATCTTGAAAACATGAGTCAGCCGTTTAAGGAGGAAATGTTCAGATGCCAATGGAGTAATGGAAAAGAGGTTAAAGGTTCTGTATCAAATAACATAGTTTTAGCTAATTCATACGATAAAATGGGTATTACCGTATTAAGCTTACAAAGGAATATAGGACAAATTATTTCCGGAGACAAAATATACCTTAACATGACGTTAAATTTGAGAAGCTTTGGGTCAAAGAGTGTATCAAATATTACGGTTTGGGAGAATATTCCCAAGGGAATAAAGTATGTTAATGGAAGCCTTAAACAAGATGAGAAAGGACTTTATGTTTTCGAGGAAAGTATTGGTGCTAACAGTTCAAAAATGTACAAGTATCTTTTTATGGTAGAAGATTTGAGCAAAAACTATGTTCTTGGACCAGCCTATGCAGAATACTTTTTGGATGGAAAAAAATACTCTAGCCTAAGCACATTAAATGATGCTCCAATAGGTTTAAAGATAACGTTGCACTTGGATGAAAACAACATTTTCCAAAACTATAGTGTGAACGGATACTATTCAATAAACAATTTAGGAGATAAAAACGTTTACAGGGTTTCGGCAAAAATACTTTATAACCCTTCAATAAATATCACAATGTTAAGTAATCCAACGAATACTAGCATACTAAAGTCAGGGTTTGAGGAAAAAGTGTACTTTAAAGTTAATGGCAAAAATTTAGGCTTAAATAATAGCGTTAACCTTAATGTAAGATACTTTTTTGGAGGAAGACAATATAATGTTAATTCAACAACAGTTTATGTTAACGTGTACACTCTTCCAGAAATAGTATTCAATGTGTTTGGTGAGGCTGTTGAAGGAAAACCATTTGAACTCAAGATAACTGTAAAAAATACTGCACCGCTAGAAATTGAAAACATACACTTCAAGATCCTTATACCTCCACAGATTAAGATTATAGAAAATCTTTCACCATCTACAGCAAAAATTTCAAATAATACGATAGAGGCTTCAATACAAAAAATGGGTGAAAGTAGTGAGGAGACTATAATCTTAAGGCTAATTAGCGGTACAGCAAGAGAGTACACTTTAAGCAGTTCAGAACTATCCTTCACCTATAAAGGGGAAAGCATTACAGCACCTTCTCAGACAGCAAAGGTTAAAGTGTCTGACGACATAGTTTCAAGATACTTTATACCATTAACTGTTGCAATAATATTAATGGTTGCTGGAAGAATAGCCTTAGGGTTAATGAAAAGGGGGAAGAATAAAATTTTTTAAGAACGTTTTAATGGAACAGAAAATGTTTCCTCAATCTTTTGCCTATGGATTGTGTTCATGCTGCAAAAGGGTACTATTCTACCATCTGGAACAGCATAGTGTATGCTGCATCTTTCAACCCTTTCAAGGTCAAAGTTGTATGGGTCCATAAAATGCATGTCACCGACCATAACAATTTTTCTCATAAACTTTCCAAGAGAATGATATGAACCATTAGAGAGGAAGGCGCCTACAAGAGATGAAAGTGTACCCAGACTCACATATCTTAATGCTGAGGCAGCCTTAATCTTACCCAAAGTCTTCTTGCCCGAGGACATAGTTTCAGCTGCACTGGACAAGGCTTCAACAAACTTTTCAACATTAGCATGCCTTGTTATTGGCTCATAATCATTCTTTTCCTTGTCGACAACAAGGAATGTTGCAGCACCACAGTTTTGGTGACAAGTAAAGGTCGGCTGAGGAGCACCCTTAACTCCTGCAATGAAGTCGGAAATTGGTGCAACAAATGGGATCGGATACCAGTCCTCCATCTTAATCTTTCCATTAGTCTGCTTTTCAGCATTATTTATTACATCGGAGGTCGTTATCCTATATTCTAGAAGCTTGGAGGTGTCGATTCTGCCTGCAAAGGAAACTGGCTGAAAGTTTACACATCTAACAACATCACTATTTCTTACACCAAATTCTATCAGGGCACCTACTTCCCCATCATTTATACCCTTAACCACGGTTGGAACAAGTACAAGGCTTTCGTGGCCTAGAGACCTTAAATTTTCTACAGCCTTAAGCTTAACATCAAGAAGGTCAGCACCCTTCATTTTAATATATGCTTCCCTTGTTAGACTGTCAAATGATAAATAGAAGGTGCTTACACCCGCGTCAATAAGTTCCTTCAAATAGTCTATGTCCCTCGCTATTCTAACACCGTTGGTGTTAACTTCAACATGGTGTATTCCAATCTTTTTAGCGTATCTGACGATTTCAGGCAAATCGTCTCTTAAAGTTGGTTCTCCACCACTCAACTGTACAGCGTACGTTGGTACAGGCCTATTATTTCGAAGATTATCTAGCATCTGCTTAACCTGATCCAGTGAAGGCTGATATAGGTAGCCTACAGCTGCAGCGTTTGCAAAACAAATAGGGCAACGAAGATTACATGCGTTTGTCACGTCAACTATACCTAATATTGTATGAGACTTGTGCTCATTACATATTCCGCAGTCGAATGGACAGCCTATTGACCTTTTTGTTCTAGGATTTTCTATACCATTGCCAACCCGCTCATACTGTTGAACACGCTTATACCATCTGTAGTCGGACATGTAAATGTCCTTGAACTCTCCATGCTCTTCACATGCTTTCCTCATGTAGACAACATTATCTTCAACATAAAGTTCTGCCTCAATCACTTTGAAGCACACTGGGCAAAGGCTTCTGGTGAACTTAATATGCTCCAACCCACATCATCAAAAGTGACGAAGACTCTTCTATAAAAGATTTGTTTTTAACAGCCTCCTATTTTGACATATACATGGTTTTAATATTAAAAAATTTTATATTACCATGTCATATTTTTAATTTCTCTCGCAGAGACCTTAACATTATTTGATTCTATAATTGCTCTAGCCACAATAAGATAATCTGAGCCAGCTCGCACAGCCTCTCTAGGATCACCACCTTGAACAAAAATACCTGGAGAGAATATTGGAATATCTTTAACCCTAGCCCTCACATATTTTATGATGGAAGGGTTTGTGGCGCCAACAATCATGCCGTCCACATTCCATTCTACAGCCCTTTCTATAAACAGGTCATACATTTTAACAGAAACACCACCCTTTAGAACATCAAGCCCATATCCTTCAACAGCACCCTTATGGCTCATATAGGTTAAAGTTATTATGCCCCTGTCTTTTGAATGTGCTTCCTGAATGCATGGCCCTAAACCTTCTTCGAAACCTACAAATGGATTACATATTACGGCATCAAATCCTATGTCCCACAAAATTTTTGTTGCAACAACGTTGGTTGCTGAAATATCATTCAGTTTTAAGTCCGCTATAGCCTGAAGATTATGAACATGCGCCTTGTCCACAATTTCTTTTAACTCATTAAAGCCCAAGGGTATAATAAGGTGAAGATTCACTTTAATACCACATATTTCATCACATACTTCGTCTAGAATCTTTAACGCCTTTGACATGAGATTTTCAGGAAGATCTGGCTTTAGGTCTAAACCTAAAACGATTCTACTCCTTTTCTCTAAACTAGCTTTTCTCATTCTTTCAGAAAAGACCATTTGTTACCCTTTTCAGGTAAATGCTTCACCTTTATAATCTTTGCATAGACAAAACCTGATTCATCAACATTGTTGGTGTATTCTAGCAGATTCTTTTCTGAAGAATATTTTATGAAATTTTTGTTGATAGTGTCAGTTCTAACATAATATACTTTTGCTGGAAAACTTTCTCCGTAACTCAATATTGTAAACAGTATACTCACACCATGACTATTAACATAGAATAGTGGTAAAATGGATTCTTCATAAAACATTTTATATGTTGCAACCCTAACAAGGCTGCCTACATCCGCAAGTTCAACAAAAGAATTCTTTTTAAATGGAAAAGTTTTACTCCTAAACCAGTTTCTAGGAGGATTTTTCAAAAATATTATTGGAGCATAAATGTATGACGCATTATGTACTGTAGTGAAAAAGTCAACAGACTCTACACCATACACATTCTTATATCCAAGATAGTTTCCAACCTTCTCTGAAACCACAAACATGTAGTCAACCCTTTTCACGTCAACCTGATATTGGATAAAAAGAGTCCAAAATCCATTATTCTTGAAGGCGAATACAGGTTGTGGAATATGCTCGAATGAGCATACTAGTCTCGCAAAATCCTGTATTGATGATAGTTCGAAGGCCATAATCTTGACATCAGCCTTTTACAGGAGCATGATAAAAAATTTTAAACTTAGCTAATTGATGCCCAGAGTATGCAACGTGAACAGAAAATTCTGGAGCACATAAACACTTCCTTAGAGGCTATCGGAAAACTAGAAAAGAATATGATTTCAAGAAACTCGGTACTAGAATTTGATAAAATTGTATGGGAGGCTTATAGAAACTGTGAGGCAGCGATATTTCTTCTAAAAATTGAAATGAGGTCAGTGGATGAATTCGATGATTCGAAACTTATATTTGACCAAGATTATCCAGACTATAATATTTTTGTAGCAGAAGAACATATTAGAAACGCATTAAAATTAATTGAAAAGAGGAGTCTAAGACAAGCTCTAAATGAGCTTAGAACTGCCAGAAACATTTTGGCAGAACTTTTTGTCAGGTCAAGAAAAGAGAAAATTGATAGGATTAAAGCAAGTTTTAGGCAGAAAAAGTTTTAACATTTAAAAAACCTTTTATTTAGTAGATAAATGACTATGTAAAAGGAGAAATGGGTGTCCTTATTGGATAGAATATTTTGGATTGCAAAAGAGGAGGAAATAAAGAAGGCTGAAACAACAGACGTCTACTTCTCTTACACAAAAAAGGTTCTAGAAAAATATGGACTCCATAAGAAGGTTATAATGGAAGTTTATGCAAGAAACCTGCCCTTCGAGGGAAACTGGGGTGTGCTTTTAGGAGTACACGACTGTATAAAGCTACTTGAAGGCTTACCCTTTAAAGTTAAAAGTATGTGTGAGGGAGAAATATTTCAAGTTAATCCGAAGTCAGTAGTATATGAGCCTGTAATGCAGATAGAATGCTACTATGACGACTTTTGCCTATACGAGAACCCACTGCTTGGACTACTTGCAGAAAACACTGGTATAGCTTCAAAGGCTGCAAGATACAGGCTTATTGCAGGAAACAAGATACTTTTCAGCTTTGGTTCCAGAAGAATACATCCAGTCCTAGCGCCTGCCTCAGAAAGGGCAATATACATAGCGGGATTCGATGGCGTTTCAAACATTCTTGCGGCAAAACTTATTGGCATAAAACCAGTTGGTACAATGCCACATGCCCTAATACAGGTATTCGGGGACCAGAAAGAGGCATGGAAGGCTTTCGATTCAACATTGTCCGAGGATGTTCCAAGAATAGCTTTGATAGACACATTCTGTGATGAAAAGGCTGAAGCGATAATGGCTTTAGAAACGTTGGGAGAAAAACTTGCTGGAGTAAGACTTGATACACCACGTTCAAGGAGAGGAGAATGGAGGAAGATTATTGAGGAAGTTAGGTGGGAACTGAATGTTAGAGGGGGAAAGAATGTTAAAATTTTTGTTAGTGGAAGCATAGATGAGAAGCTTATTCAGGAACTTAGTGATATAGTTGATGGTTTCGGAATAGGCGCTTCAGTAAGTGCAGCGCCACCAGTAGATTTTAGTGCAAAGATTGTTGCAATAGAAGTCGATGGTAAAATGAAGCCTATTGCAAAAAGAGGGGACATTGGTGGTGCGAAAAGCGTTTACAGGGACTGGGATTCGTTCACAGACTATGTTATGCTGAGAGAAAGTAAGCCGCCTTCAGAAAAGTTCACTCCACTACTTGAGGACGTGATAGTGGATGGAGAGGTTGTTAAAGAGTTAGAAGATACTAGGAGAATAAGGGAAAAGGTTTTACAAAAAATTTCTATATTAAGAAGCGTGCAGCCAAAGATAGTTTATTCGGTCTAAAAAATTTTAAATCAAATTTAGTGTGAAAAAAGTATGGTTCCAGAAAATGTGGGAAAAAGATATTTTGAGACATCGCTAATAATAGTTTTTGGATCACTTTATGCTGTCACAGGATACTTTACCTTTTTTGGAATAAACTTTTATGGGGTAAGATTTTGGCCAGCGGTTGTAGTGCCTGCAACGGCAGCGGTACTGTTTGGTGAAAAGGTTGGAGGATGTTCCGCGGCTCTTGGCATACTTGTTTCAGATGTTCTAGCACATGGCATGCTTTTCTTAAGTCTAACGGTTGGTGTACCATCAAATTTTATCGCATTCTATATTATAGGAAAAGTTTGCAGAAGATATAGTCTAAAAAGGTACATGATTTCGGCAACAATAGGATTGGCTGCTGGTTCAATAATAATCGGTCTAGGACTATTTTTGTGGAGTCAAGCGTTCCCACTACCATTTAACAGTCAAATTACACCATTAGCCTTTGAGGCAATATTCTCCATATCAGCATGGACCTTTATTTCAGAAATACCATTCTTATATATTCTTGTGCCACCATTGGTTAGGATGGTAAAGGGTAGAGTGGGGAAAGTGGTTTGATGCTCATAGCCGGCTTAGATATCGGTGGAAGTGTTACAAAGGGGGTTCTAGTTGATAATGAAAAAATTATAGCATATTCCGAAGTTCAAGCTTCTGATTCGATAACGTCAGCATTAGGGTGTCTAGGAAGACTTTTAGCTGACACAGGAATGAAGATAAGGGATCTGCGCAAGATTGCACTCACAGGCTCTATAACAAGGAGACTAAAGTTGGATATGATTGAAATAGATTATAGGATTGTTGATGAAATAGAGGCTATAGGCTTAGGTGGGCTTTATCTTTCAGGAAAAAATGAGGCAATAGTTGTTAGTGTTGGAACTGGAACAGCCATAGTATATGCTAGAAGGTATGGGAAAGAGTATAGTGTAGAACATTTAGGTGGAACAGGAGTTGGTGGAGGAACAATAGCAGGATTGGGAAAACTTCTTCTCAAAAAAGAGTATCCTTCAAACATTTTCAAGGAAGCTTTAGGAGGAGACCTTTCTAGAGTAAACTTGCAGGTTAGGGATATAGTTGGTGGACCTATAGGGAGAATTCCGGCTGAAGCAACAGCATCAAATTTTGGTAAAGTCGGGGACGAGACTAGATCCGAGGATATTGCTTTAGGGCTGATTACAATGATAGCTGAAGTGATTGCAACTGTAGCATACTTTGCCGCTAAACAAAAGAGTTTAGAGGAAAATATAATATTTGTGGGAAAGCTACCATCTCAGGAAATATTTTCGAAAAGGCTTTTGGACACTTTAAATGTATTGGGTGGAAAAGCGGTTATACCAAAAAATGCTGAGTATGCGACAGCTATAGGAGCAGCTAAGGCTTTAATAGATAGCTAATGCACTATCGTCTGCTTATATTTATCTATACTCTCATAGACAATGTTTCCTACAACAATTGTAGCATACTTGCTCATCATTTCAGCCTTTTCCCTGCTGTCTATTCCACCGCCATAAAATAGGTGAGAGTAGAGTAGATTTTCTTTAACAGCCTTAACAACATTTGGGTCACCAAAACGGCCACTATATTCTATGTAAACGATTGGAGCATGCATGATTCTATCAGCGTAAACTGCATGTGACAAAATCTGTTCCAACGATAAGTCAGTAATACTTTTTGTTAACCTTGCTACAGCACAATCTGGATTCAATATAATATAGGCTTCTATAACAATCTTATCCCATGGAATGTTTTTGAAGTCTCCAAAAACATTTTTCATACTATTAATCCATGCCACATGGGCTCCGCCAGACCACCATTTCTCGTTAGTGTTCAGTATTAGTGGCACAAAAAAGTAGTCGAAAGAAAAATCTACAGCTTCAGACTTTGAGGGCTCAAGTAAAATGGGAACATTTGCACCCTCAAGCATCCTTTTCAGCCTTCTAACCTTATCTAAAGTGATACCCTGTGTACCCCCAACAAGTATAGCGTCAGTACCGTTTTCAAGCACTGCCTTAACTATTTCTTGAGTATTATTTTTATCTGGATCAAGTTTTGTAACATGCTTCCACTTTCTCCAAGGACATTCAAGCGACAACATACTTGCACGCGTACACCAAATATTCTAAAATAGTTAAGCTTTTAAACTTAATTCCAGTATAATATAATGTTCTGGTATACGGTAAGGGTTATGGGAGAAAAAGATAAGGTGCTGCCAGAGAATGTTAAGAGAATGTTTGAGGATACTGGAATTTCTTTTAGAGGAAAATTTTCTTCAATATGCATATACTGTAGGGGGGGAAGAAACTTATGTGGTAAAAGGGTTTGCCCTATAACGTTAAAGGCTATGGCGCTTCTAAAAATTTCTAAGCCAATCGTATCACAGAACATTTACGGATCATCACCACCATCTGTTTTCGTTGGAAGATACGGGTATCCTAAGGTTTTTGTTGGACCCATGGTTCCACCATTTTCAGGAAACACAGTGGTCATGGACTTGCCTGAAGCATGGATTGGAACATCTGTTGAAAAGATAGTGGAGTACAGATATTCTCTTCTTAGAGGAAAAAGTTTAGCTTCTATAGAGGACGCTTGGAAGGGTGGACGCTTAATAGAATCATTGCATGAGCTTGCAATGAGCGAAAGACCTGTTGACGCTGAAGTCGAGTTTGAGAAGGCGCCTTCAGGAAACATATTCTTAGACGATAATTCTCAACCATTTGGTCCTGGAGCACCAATAAGGAAGCTTAAACTTTACAGTTTACCCTCTACTAATAGGAAGATTGAAAAACTATACTATGATACTGACCTACTTTCGTATAAAGCGGTTTGGGAACTCTATAGTTCCGGAGTTGAAGTTAGTAGGATACAGAGGGCATTTAGTGTAGGCATGTTTGGTTTAAAAAGGAACAGGAAACTTGTTCCAACAAGATGGAGTATTACAGCAGTTGA
Source organism: Nitrososphaeria archaeon (assembly GCA_014361085.1). Lineage (GTDB taxonomy): Archaea > Thermoproteota > Nitrososphaeria > JACIWG01 > JACIWG01 > JACIWG01. Next base: position 10,005 of record JACIWG010000005.1, on the reverse strand, counting down.
CAGTATAATTTCAGGCCAGTTAATAGAGAAGATAAAACAGTATGATACTGTAGACAAGTATATGCTCTACAGCTATAGGTATATGGACAATATTTTTGCAGCACTACTTTTTCCACAAAAATGGAGTTTCGAATGGATGGAAGCATGGTTTCCGGGAACATTCTGGAACCCAAATTCTTTGCAAGTGGATGTTGGAGGAGATTCTGAAGGATACAGGGGACGTACAACTTATCCAAGTATAGGGGGATGCTATTATGCTTCAAGACTTGCTACGGTAGAGTTTTTGGATAGGATAAGAAGACAGGCTACAGCCTTGGTTTTAAGAGAAATACATCCACAGTTCCCATTACCGCTTGGAGTATGGTTTGTAAGAGAATGTGTTAGAAGAATGTTTAACCAGAAACCTCAAACTTTCGAAGACATGTATGAGGCATTAGATGGGCTATCAAAAACTTTGACAGTGCCACTTAAAAAATGGATTTTAAAAAGTGACATATTAAAAGAATGCATTTTCCAGAAAAAGATAACAGAGTTTTAGCTAAAGCAAATTTATAAGAGATAAATGCTATTAAGGGTTGAATAAATTTTAGGATATCTTATTACAAACAGTGCCAAAATTTTTACGCACAAGAGAAAATCTTTTAAGGGCAAAAAATAATTTTTTCTACAGTTGAATAATGTAATACAATATAGAAGAGTAAAATGTAAGAACGCTATTTCCAAGAGTACACTACCAGGACTAGACTATACTATAAATCCATACCTTGGCTGCGAACATGGATGCATATACTGCTATGTACCAGATGTATTAAGAAACAAAGAGTTCCAGAACGGTTGGGGAACAATAGTTTATGCAAAAGAGAATATTGTTGAAGCACTATTAAAGCAAATTAGGGCAGTAAGGCCTGGAGTTATTGGATACAGTACCGTCACTGACCCCTATCAACCATTTGAGAGAAGGATGTGTTTTGCTAGAAAGATAATAGAAACACTATTAAGATACAGGTTTAGAATTTCATTTCAAACAAAGTCTTCATTAATTTTAAGGGACATAGACATAATAAGTGGAGAAAATGTGGAAGTAGGCTTTACAATAACATCATTGGATAAAGAGTTTACAAAAAAATTTGAGCCTAACGCTTCACTTCCAGAGGAAAGGGTTCAGGCTCTTGAAACATTTTCTGAAAAGGGGGTTAAAACTTGGATATTTTATGGCCCAATCATATACGGATTCAACGACAACGATGAGAATATACATAATCTTGTTAATTTAGCCAAAAAAACTAGAAGCCACATATTGTATGATAAGTTGAGGCTTAAACCTATAGTTTCTAATAGAATAAAAAAAGTTTTAGGTGAAGAAGTCTTTGAGGACATTAAAAGAGGAGATTTAGAAAAGCATTTTAGGAAAGCATATTATAAGGTTATAAAATTGGGTAAAGAATATGATGTGAAGGTTGAGCCAGCTTTCAAGTGAGAGTGTTTAGTTTGAGTGGAAAGTCTGAAAAATATAGGGTTGTTGTCATAGGACCCCTGATTTTGGCTATACTACCACAGCTGCTGATACATTACTTGGATAAAAGAAACCTAGCATTTTCCCTCACAAGAGATAATGTTATGGGATTTTTGGGAGCACTTTTTGTTGGACTATGGATAGGGTTAAGTATAATTTTTGCAAAATATCTTTGGATCTTTTCATACATAATATTCTTTATTCTAATAGGCGCCTATGGAATGCTAATAATTATCAACACATACGTTGAGGGGATAGTTTTTATTAGGAAAAAATGTAATAGTTGCAAGTTTAGGAACCTTATAATAGACCATGAGCGAATACATTTGGGCTCAAATGTTTCAGAGGAGAGGGTGTGGGAGATGTTGAAGAAAGTTTATACGGCGCAAGAGTTCGGCGTCTACGAGAATGGTACAATATGTGACCACTGTCCAATACCAGCACGTTTGATAGAAGAGTAATGGGGTGAATTTAATTGGTTCACAGGATAGCTGTAATCGATAAAGAACTATGTAATCCGAAAAAATGTCCATACATTTGTGTAAACGTTTGCCCAATAAATAGAATGCGTAAGGAAACAGTTAAAAAGGGGGAAGACGGTTTCCCCGTTATCAGTGAAATACTTTGCACAGGATGCGGTATTTGTGTTAAAAGATGCCCCTTTAAAGCAATATCGATAGTCAACTTGGCTGAAGAACTTTCAGAAGAAAAGATACACCAGTATGGTCCAAACAGTTACCGCCTCTACAGGCTTCCAGCTCCTAGAGAGAAGACGGTTATAGGCCTTCTTGGAAGAAACGGTGTAGGAAAGTCTACGGTAATAAACATATTATCTGGGCTTCTTAAGCCTAATCTTGGAAGAATTCCTGAGCCATCTTGGGATGAGGTGATAGAGTATTTTAAGGGTACAGCATTAAAGGAGCATTTTGAAAAAATTGCATCAGACGAGTTAAGGGTAAGTGTTAAGCCTCAGGCAGTATACAATCTGGCGAATGTATGGTCAGGTGATGGTTTAACACTATTGCACATGATGGACCAGCGTAATATGATTAAGGAGCTTATTTCAAAACTTAATCTAGAGAATGCTATAAACAGGCCTGTTTCCCAATTGAGTGGGGGAGAGCTTCAAAGGCTTTCTATAGCCGTTGCAGCTGCAAAGGATGCTGACATATACTTTTTTGATGAACCATCATCCTATAATGATGTATACCAGAGACTTGCTGTAGCAGAAGTTATAATGGATGTAGCAAAGACTGGGAAATGCGTCTTCGTTGTCGAACACGATTTAACAATCCTAGACTACCTATGCGACCAAGTTCACATAATATATGGTGAGCCTGGAGTTTATGGCGTAGTTTCCAGTATTATGTCAACGAGAGCTGGAATAAACGCTTTCCTGGACGGATATCTTCCAGAAGAAAATGTTAGATTTAGAGATAAAAAGATAAACTTTGATGTTTATGCGCCGAAAGAGGATAAGATTGATACAGTACCACTGCTTGAATATAGTGAGCTGGAAAAAAGCTATGGAAGCTTTAGGCTAAAGGTTGCTCAAGGAAACCTAAGGCTTGGTGAAGTGGTCGGTGTTGTTGGAGCGAACGCACTTGGTAAAACAACCTTCCTAAAAATGCTGGCGGGAGTAGAAAAACCTGAGAGTGGAAAAATTTCATCACTGTCTAAAATCTCCTATAAGCCACAGTATCTTTCTCCACCAAAGGGATTCCAGTATGTTAAAGAGCTTCTGGACCACGTGTGTGGAAAAGATGTTACAGCAGTACCAGAATTTAATGAGATAATTGTTCCACTTCATGTAGACAAACTTTTTGAAAAGGAAATTTCAAAATTAAGTGGTGGAGAGCTTCAAAAGGTGGCTGTGGCCGCAGCACTTTTGCAGAATGCAGACATTTACGCCCTAGATGAACCTTCAGCCTTTATCGATGCCGAAGACAGAGTTGAACTTGCAAAAATAATACAAAGGTATATTCGTTTAAAGAGTAGGACGGCAATAGTTGTAGACCACGATGTCCAGTTGATAGACATCATTTCCGATAGAATGATCATATTTAGTGGTGAACCTTCTGTATCAGGTTTTGCGGGAAAACCTTCTAACAAAGAAGATGGAATGAATAGTTTCCTTAAAACACTTCAGATAACCTATAGAAGGGATTTATCTACTGGCAGGCCTAGAATAAACAAGCCGGGAAGCAAACTTGATAGACAGCAGAAGGAGGAGGGAAGATACTATTATCTTACAAGATTGGAGGAAAAAGAGTGAATTTTTTACAAAACTTTATAAATACAAAGTTTGCTCGAGGAACACAAAAAGTGTAGTATGATTTGAGTAGACTTATTAAAAAGATATTAGCGGATAAACTTTCACCAGAAGAATTGAATGAGGTCATTTCAGGCTTTGATATTATAGGGGATATAGCAGTATTAAAAATTCCAGACAGACTTTTATCTAAAAAATATTTGATTGCGAAAACATTATTGGATAATGTTAAAAGTATTAGATGTGTTTTTAGACAAGTTTCTCCAGTGTCAGGAGAATATCGGCTTATGGAGCTCGAACATTTGGCTGGAGAAGATAGGACCTTTACAGAATATAGGGAAAGCGGATGCAGATTTTATGTCGATATTGCAAAAGTATACTTTTCTCCAAGATTGTCTGGTGAAAGATTACGTATAGCAAACCTTGTTAAAGACAATGAAGTGATCGTTAACATGTTTGCTGGTGTTGGAACATTTTCTATAGTAATTGCTAAAAAGCGTAAGACGACAAGACATTATGCGATTGACCTAAACCCTGACGCTTACCAGCTTATTCTAAAGAACGCTTACCTGAATAAGGTTGAGGATAGGGTTACAGCATTCTTGGGTGACGCGGGAAGGATAATAGAATATTATTTAAGCGGATGCGCTGATAGAGTACTTATGCCCTACCCTGAAAGGGCTCTAGAATATTTTCCCTTCGCCTTAAAAGCTTTGAAGGAAGACGGTGGAACAGTACATGTTTACCTTCATGTAAAAAGTAAGCCTATTGAAGAGGTTATTGAAGAAGTTTTACCCAAACTTGATTTTGGAAAAAAATTTGTAGTCGAGGACGTTAGTGGAAGGGTTGTCAGAGAGGTTGGGCCAAGGATAGATCAGGTGGTGCTGGATATTAGGCTTGAAAGGCTGGAAAGCTAAATTTAAACAAAATTTATAAACACGAGTTTTATAGGGTTTCTGGATTTTGGTGAGAAAATTATGTCTACAACAGCAATACCTGCGGTAACCTCTACTGGGCAACCTGTTCTCATACTAAAAGAGGGGACAGCCCAGACGAGAGGTAGGGAGGCGCAGAGAAACAATATTCTTGCAGCAAAACTTGTTGGAGAAATTGTTAGGACTTCACTTGGTCCACGTGGTATGGACAAGATGCTTGTCGACAGCCTCGGCGATGTTACAATAACGAATGATGGTGCAACAATATTAAAGGAAATAGAGGTGCAGCATCCAGCCGCTAAGGCCATGGTAGAAATTTCTAAGGCAACAGACAATGAGGTAGGTGATGGAACAACCTCTGCAGTAGTGCTGGCAGGTGCGCTGCTAGAGAAGGCTGAAGAGCTTTTGGACAAGGATGTTCACCCGACAGTCATAGTCGACGGCTACAAAAAAGCAACTGAAAAGGCTAAAGAAATACTGAACAATATCGCTATAACTGTTGATCCAAAGGATAGAGAGTGGTTAATGAAGGTTGCTAAAACAAGCATGGCAACAAAGCTCGTTTCAACAGAAAGCGAGTATCTTGCAGGACTCGTTGTAGACGCAATACTGTCTGTTGTAGAAGAACAAGACGGTAAACTTAAGGTTGACATCGACAACGTAAAGGTTGAAAAGAAGGCTGGAGGCGCGCTAACCGACACCAAGCTCATAAAGGGTATTGCACTAGATAAAGAAGTAGTTCACAGTGGCATGCCTAAGAGGGTAACTAATGCGAAGATAGCCTTAATCAACTGTCCTCTAGAGATTGAGAAGACAGAGTTTGATGCAAAGATAAACATAAACAATCCAGAACAGATCAAAATGTTCCTAGAAGAGGAGAACAGGATGCTCAAAGCTATGGTCGACAAAATAGCATCTACGGGAGCTAATGTTGTAATATGCCAGAAAGGTATAGATGACATAGCACAACACTATCTAGCAAAAGCAGGAATACTTGCGGTAAGAAGGGCAAAAGAAAGTGATATGGCTAAGCTCGCTAGAGCAACTGGAGGCAGAGTTGTCACGAACCTCGAAGACCTTTCACCAAACGATCTAGGATACGCTGAACTAGTTGAAGAAAGAAGGATCGAAGAAGACAAGTGGGTTTTCGTTGAAGGATGCAAGAACCCCAAGGCAGTAACAATATTCATAAGAGGTGGAACACAAAGAGTTGTCGAGGAAGCAGAAAGGTCAGTGCATGACGCACTATGTGTAGTAAGAGACGTTGTCATGAAGCCAAAGATAGTTCTAGGTGCAGGCGCTCCAGAAGAGGAGGTAGCTGTCAAACTGCTAGAATACGCTCAAACATTATCCGGTAGAGAGCAGCTTGCAGTACAAAAGTTTGCTGAAGCAGTTGAATCAATACCACTAACTATAGCTGAAAACGCTGGAATGGACCCAATAGATACAATGGTTGAACTAAGGGCAAGACATAGCAAAGGCGAAGTTACTGCTGGAGTAAATGCTATAGAAGGAAAAGTTGACGATGTAAAGAACTTCGGTGTATACGAACCACTTATTGTCAAGGAACAGATACTTGCAGCAGCAACAGAAGCTGCAACAATGATACTCAGAATAGATGATGTCATAGCAGCTGGAAGACTAAAGGAGTCGAAGCCATCAGGTGAAAAAGGAGCAGGCGAATCGACACCACCATCAGAAACTGATTAAAAAGTATAACATAAACTTGACAACATAAGAAATAATTTTCCCCCAAAAATTTTTTTATAGTAATTTTTAAATTTTATCAAAATTAAGTATAATAGACCATAGTATGAAATATAAGGTAGTTATAACGGCCCCAATAAATGAAGATGGGCTAAAATTGTTGGAGAAGGAAGCTGACGTTTTCATGTTCCCAAAACCTCCTACAGAAGAGGAGCTCAAGAGAGCAGTAGCAGACGCAGACGCCCTCCTTGTCACAATGAACGTTGAAAACGTAAACAGGGATGTTATCTATTCTGCACCTAAACTTAAGATCATTGCAAGACACGGTGTAGGATACGATAATGTTGATGTGAAGGCTGCAAGCGAAAGAGGTATATGGGTGACAACAGCACCAGTATTAAATGAAACTGTCGCAGACCAAGCGTTCGCATTACTCTTGACACTTGCAAAAAGAACATGTGAAGCAAACAATTTTATGAAATCAAAAAAGTGGACAGTTAGAGATCCATTCATATTCCAGGGCGTTGACGTATGGGGAAAAACTATAGGCATAATAGGATTAGGCAGAATAGGCTATGCTATAGCTGAAAGAGCAAAAGGTTTCAAAATGAAAATAGTTTACACAGATATAGTAAGAAAAAGAGAGCTGGAAGAAAAGCTCGGAATAGAATATAAAACCCTAGAAGAACTTCTAAAAGAATCAGATTTCATAATAATCTCATGCTCGCTCACAGAGCAGACAAGAGGACTAATAGGAGAAAAAGAACTGAAGATGATGAAGAAAACAGCATATCTAATAAATGTTGCAAGAGGGCCAATAGTAGACCATAAAGCTCTCATAAAAGCATTAAAAGAAAAATGGATAGCGGGAGCGGGACTAGACGTATTCTATAAAGAACCACTACCATTAGACGACCCAATACTAGAACTAGAAAATGTCATATTAACACCTCACATAGCATCAAACACAATAGAAAACAGAAAAAGACTAGCGGTAACAGCAGCACAAGAAATATTAAGAGTCCTACACGGAGAACAACCACTATACCCAATAAAATAATTTTTTACAAAACTATTTCAAATATATTTTATTTTCTTAAAAAGAATTTAGCAATATAAAGTGAGAATGTATACTAAAAAATTTATATACAGTAAAAGTGAAAGGAAAAAGTATGAGCGCGGAACCTAAAAAGGTTGATAGGCGAAGTTTTCTTTATGTTGGTCTTGGTGCTGTGGCTTTAGTTGCTATTGGTGCAGCAGCATATGTTGCCATGAACCCTCCAGTTGTGACACAGACGGTGACAACAGCTACAACCGCAACAACAACAGTTCCAACAACCTCCGTAGTAACCACAACAGTGCCTACAACGACAGCTACAACAGTAACCACAGCTACAACAGTAACAACCACTACTGGAGTTCAAAAGCCAAAGTTAACAGTCCTCTATATGTCCACATATGCACCAGCAATCAATGACTGGCTCACAGCAAGAACCCTAGTTTGGGCTGCGCAAAGAGGTGTTGATGTAGAAGTTAGTACGGCATCTTATATGGAAATAAAACCGAAGATCTTAACAGGTGTTGAGACAGGAAATCCACCAGACCTAGTATTTGGTGGCGGTGACCTTGTAGCATTACTCGCCGAAGATCCTAAAGCAAGGCATATTGAGCCAATAGATGATGTCTATAAAGAATTAGGTGAAGACGATATCATTGAAAAATTAATGAAGTGGTACACGATTGATGGAAAGAGATATGCAATAGACCTTGCACTACATGCAAATCAGTTACATCTAATAAAGTCATTTGTAACAGAGGTCGGAAGAAAACCAGATGAACTAGTAACTTGGGAAGACTATATTGAATTCGCTAAAGAAGTTAAGAGACGCCACCCGGACATGTATCCTTTAGGCTTCACCCTAGGAAAGTGTTACGATGGAACTGAAACCTGGTATTTGACTTGGTGGCCACATGGTGGTGAAATGTGTACTGGAAGAAGCTCTACCGCTGTAAAATTTGATAGCCCAGAAAGTCGCGAAAACTTACAACGTATCATTGACTGGTATAATGCAGGTCTAATTAATCCACAAATGTTACAAGCTGATGAAATGCTAAACAATAACTCTTACCTAACAAAATCCGCTGCTTTCATTATAGAGGGTCCAACACCATACTATGCAGCTGTTACAAGAAATCCGGAATTGGCTGGTGACACGATTCTAAAGCCCCCTCCAAAAGGACCTAAAGGCCAATTCACATGGGGTTCACAGTGGCCTCTATACACATTCAGTGCTTCAAAGAACAAGGATCTAGCGAAGGACCTAATAATATTCCTGATGAAGAATAAGGCTGAATACAAGAAGATGATTCTAAGCGGTCTAATGGCAGTAGGTCCAACATATAAGAGTGTAACTGATGAACTCGCTAAGGATCCTAACGTAGGTCATCTCTACCAGGTATACAAGGACATTCTGCCAATTGTCACCTTCTACTCGTATCCATTAAATGAACCATGTAAGGCTATGGATTCTGTTCAAGCTAACTACTTGATCGCAGACCTGTTCTCAATGACTTTAATTGACCATAAGGATGTTGACACTGCAGTAAAAACTGTTGGCGACCAAATAAAGCAAATATTCAAACAAACATATGGGCAATAGACTATGAAACTAAAAATTAGGGAGGCGTTGGAAGGTTATGCCTTCTCAACGCCAGCCTTTCTTCTTTTATTTTTAGTATTATTCTTTCCCTTTGCATATGTTATTTACATAAGCTTTTTCTCGAAAACATTCGGATATGAAGCTGTATTCTCGGGTCTTAATAACTACATGATGATCATCAGAGATCCAGTATTCTCTTACTCTATTTACATATCCACCTTATATACGATTATAGCTGTACTTTTCAAATTGATTCTTGGATTGGCTTTTGCAATACTTTTTGCACAAGAATTTAAGGGAAGGTCTTTTGTTAGAACGGTCGCAGTTATTCCATGGGGTATCCCCTTATTTGTTGTAGCAGCAATATTCTTCTGGTTCTTTGACTATAACCTTGGTCTCTTGAACATTATTCTCAAATCACTTTTTGGTGTAAAATATTTTTGGCTTGGACCTGATTTAGTGGTTCCATCAATTATTTATGTTAATGTATGGAAAGGTATTCCATTTTTTATGGTCAACTTTTTAGGTGCTTTGCAAACAATACCTCGAAGCCTATATGAAGCTGCCGAAATAGATGGTGCTAGTGCTTGGCAAAGGTTTGTGCACATTACCATTCCAGGGATAAAGTATGTTATGTTAATCGTATGCCTTCTTTCAACTATATGGACTTTCGGAGAATTTGATACAATATTTTTCTTGACAAGAGGTGGTCCAGGATATCTTACACATATTGTCCCAATATACATATACCATCAAGCTTTCTCGAATTTTAATGTTGGAACCGCCGCCGCTGCATCTGTAATAACTGTACCCATATTCTTAGCGCTAATTTCAGTCATCTTATGGGCTTTAAGGAGGTGAATTGGTTGAATAGAAGAACTTCACTTCTTCTAAAAAGAATTGCAATATATATTTCTG
>JACIWG010000049.1 GCA_014361085.1 Nitrososphaeria archaeon | reverse complement strand
ATTTGTGGTTTGAGACTTTCGATCTTTAGATATAATTAATAAAAAAATAAAATGGTTCCAGCTCAAATTATTTTTTTTGAAAGATTTATTTAAAGATGAGCTTCAATTAAGAAAAGAAAGAATAAGCACAGGTACAGTCTCAGGAGAAATTGGAAAAGAAAGGGCATTCTGGTTTATTAGAGGTTATTGAAAGAGATATTCCAACAATAGTTGGCTTTGAAGAGAAGATAAAAAACTTGAAGAATATTTGCAGAGATATAATCTAGAATCTTTTGTATTTGACGCCGCGTCCGCTTTAGGTAATTATAATCTTTGCAATTCTGAAATAGAATAAGATTTCCCTACCTTCATTTTCTTAATCTTTTGTAATATATGCCATAAAACCAATACGTCATCTTGATTATATTCTTGTAATTTTCTTATTATTTTTCTGTCTTTTGATTGGATAAATTGAGTATAAAGAAATGGAGCATCAAAACCATCTATATCTGGATGTCTCCAAATAAACCCTAAAAATGAGCCCAATTCCTTTAACTTATAAGTTGTTAGAGGAACTATCAGAATATTCCTAATGGTATATAATAAATCTTCGAAAATAGGGAATTTGTTTTTATCTAATTTATAATGCATAATTCGATTTAGCAATACTCTTTTTTCAAAATCTGTACCACTATAACAATATAATCTTCTATATTTTTGGGCTGAAACAAAATCAAGAAATTCTTTGAGAATTTTCTTCTCTTCTCTTTTTTTATATGCTGTAAATTGTTTAAAAATGTCTTTGTTTGGGTCAAAAACGCATATCATCCATACAAAACTTTGTGCAAGATCAGTTTCTATATCTACAAAAACAGGATTTTCTATATTAATTTTTTTTAACAGTATTATTTCTTTATTTATCAATGATCTAGCACGTAAATGCCATTTATATACAAATTTTGGTGATAAGTTTGTTCTATTAACTATTTTCTCAGGATCTAATGAAGCAAATTCTTTTATACTTTTTATTCCCGCCTTTTCTAAAACATCAGAATAGACAGGTCCTATTCCATATATCTCTTTTAAGTTGGATGGTGGCAATTCAATTAATTCTATATTTACTTTTTCTTTTTCAATATCTATAATTGCAATTTTTCCTGTTGCTCCAATATCATCATGAGAAGCTATGTTTACAACCGTACATTTTCCATGTTTTTTAAATTTTCCACCCATATAGTGTGCGTGCCCACAAATATTTAGGATTACTTCATTATTTTCTATAAATTTTCTAATTGCAGAAGAACCTATGGAACCTCCTTCGCTAAATCTTATTGCGGTATCAAGAATACCACGTGGTGGACTATGAGAGAGTAAAACAATTTTCTTATTTTTATTGCCTTTAATTTGTTGAATTAGATGATTCTCAATTTCTTTTTCACTATAAAGAACATAACCTAAAGCAGGTTCAACGTCTCTTGACGCACCTTCTTGTCCTATAAAAATGAAATCATCTATAATCTGAGGTTTTTCGTGTAAATCAAAAACTTTCTTTCCTTTTAGAATATATTTATCGAGTTTAGAGCAATCGTTTCCTATTATGCCAAAAAGACCATATTTTGAGTATTTTGCCAATTCCTCAAACTTGTTTGTATTATCTTTAGCTCTTCGCGAAAATAAAATCAGAACATTGTTGTCTTTTTGTAAAATTTCACACGAATTAATAATTTCTTTTATTTCACAACCATCGTTTACTCCTAATGCTTCTACTATCAAATCAATAATTTCAACTTCATTAAGAATCTCTCTTAAATTATTACCTGCTTTCAATTTTCCTTTTTTGAAGCCTAAAAGCAAGAATTTATTATCATCACTTACTTCTATTGTAAGAAAGCAATATCCTTTAGAATTGAATTTAAGATTTTTAATAGCGGTTTCGATAATCACATCTTTTGGGAGAGACCCAAATCTATTAACATCATCTCCACCATACAGTATAACATCAGGCTTCTTATCTAGACTCTTTACAAAATTAATGATTTCATCTATACTTTGTACCCTCCAATCCGAAAATGCAAGTATTCTCATAACATAAGATAGTTAGTGAATATTTATAAAATTTTCTAGATTTCAGCAGACTTCTTCAGAAAACTTCATTTTCTTCGACCACTTTGCACTCTTATTTTATTAAGGGAGTTTAAGAAGCATTTGGATTCAGTTGTAACATATCCGTGGGGAATTATATATATGGCGGGGCGGAAAATATTTATTAGGATTGGACTTTTACGGAACAATTTAGTATACAGACGGTGTAGAAACCAGTAGAGAATGGTATTTGTCTAATGAAATTGCAGAAAATGCTGTTAATGAATTGGTAAATACTCTGGATCACAGAGAAAATATACTTACATCATATTAGAAAAATGAGGAAATTGGTGTTGCTATATCTTCGGACGGAAAGATTTTAGTAACTCAGGGCTTTTGTTAAGATTATCTTTTTCCACCATAGAAAAATAAAATGATTCCTATAATTATGCCTGCTCCAATTATGCTTCCTCCTAAATGTTCTGCTACAAAGTGAATTGATTTTATCGGGAAAGGTATTGCCTCGTCTGCAAGTTTTTTAGCGGCTTGTTCTGGACTATGCCCTCTAAAAAGTTCAGGATCAGACAACTGAATCAACGAAGGAGCTTTTGGACTATTGGATTGTAAAGCAATTGGCTGGGCTTTGAGAGAAGTTACAAAGAAAGACCCAGATTCAGTTTTTGAGTTTTTACAAAAATGGTCCGAAGTTGAGGATAAAAACACGAAATGGATTATAAAAGAAGGAATGAAGAAGTTATCTGATAAAAAGCAAGAAAAATTGAAAACCTTAATTGGTGGTTAATATGGTAAATGAAATCCAAGTGAAATCAATTTTGAACAAACACAAAAAGAGAGACGATTGGTTTCTGGATGATTATTCAGTAAACCCTTATTCTGGTTGTTCTTTTAACTGCGTTTACTGCTATATAAGAGGAAGTAAATATGGAGAAAATATGACAAGAACTTTATCGGTAAAGATGAATTCACCGGAACTTCTGGAAAAACAACTTTCAAGAAGGGCAAAGAAAGGAGAATATGGAATCATTGCTCTTTCATCATCAACAGAACCATACATGCCAATTGAAGAAAAACTAAAATTGACAAGAAAATTGCTCGAGATAATTTTGAGATATAAATTTCCTGTCCATGTTTTAACAAAATCAAAGCTAGTTTTAAGAGATTTAGATTTGCTTAAAGAGATAGATAAAAATGCAATTTTGCCAGAGGACTTAAGAGATAAGTTAAAGCGAGGATTGATTATTAATTTCTCGATCTCAACCTTAGATGAAAGAGTTGCCAAGATTCTTGAGCCCGGAGCACCGTTGCCAAAAGAAAGATTGGAAACAATGCAGAGGTGTAAGGAGGAGGAGGGATTTTTAACAGGAATTTCTTATATCCCTGTTTTGCCTTATATTTCTGATTCTGAAGAGGAGCTTGATAAGATGATAAAAACCGCAAAAGATTATGGAGTTGATTTTGTTTTGGTAGGAGCTCTAACATTATTTGGCAATAAACCGGCAGATTGTAAAACCCTTTATTACAAATTTTTGGAGGAACATTATCCAGAATTTGTGCCAAAATATAAAAGCTTGTTCAGGAATTCTTTTCAACCATCAAAAGAATATCAAAAAGTGCTGGAAGAAAAATCGAAGAGGTTGTGTGAAAAATATGGAATTAAAAATAGAATTATCTAATAGCGGGTTAGCGTAGCAAAATGAGCAAGGAAAATAAAAATTTAGTTGCATATTGCGGCCTTTATTGTGGAGATTGCTTCTTCTATAAGGGTGAGATTGCCGATCTGCTAGAGATTTAAGGAAGAAAATAAGAGAAGCAAAACTGAGCCAGAAATAGTTAAAATGCGCTGTAAAAGAACCCGTCGAAATGGAGCTAGCTACCGTTTTGTAAGCTGTGAAAAGTTAGATTTCTTGAGGCCTACACATAAGGAAGCACACATAAAAAATCTAAGAACTATCAAAAAACAAGGTGTTGATAAATTCGTTGGAAGGAAAAAGTATCGGTGACTAAGGTCTATATTTTTAGCGGGGTTCGGAGCTCTGCGGTGATTCGGCTGGCCTGTTGTTTTAAACCATTATGAGATTTCAAGTATTTTTACGCTGTTTCAAATCTGAAACATAAAGTGATGTTAATGTTTATGTATTATGCTGGTTTAAGAGTAGGTGAGGTTGTAGAGACTAGGAGATATAGATTTTCAGAGAAAATTTATTCATGTTAAAGGTGGAAAGGGTGGAAAAGATCTTTATACGATATTTTTAGATGTTGTTGTAAAGGCCCTGCGTGAGTATTTAAAAGAGTATGGGAAATCAAAGTATTTGTTTCCATCACAGGATCGGGAGAAACACATAACAACTCGATCTGTTGAAAAAATATTTTCGGATGCTTGCAAAAAGGCAGGAGTTAAGAAGGATGCCACCGTTCATTCGTTGAGGCATAGTTTTACTACTTACCTCTTAGAGAGCGGGTGAATCTGCAATACATTCAAGAATTATTGGGGCACAAAAGTTCTAAAACAAAAGAAGTATATACACGTGTTAGTGACAAATAATTAAAGAGAATAAAAAATCCTTTGTATAGTTTATATAAAAAGGAGAGATGAATATAAAAATAAAAAAAAGTTATATAGTTCAAATATAATACTAAATTGGAATGGTATGCGAGCCAAGCTCGGATATACCGAAGTTATACGCAATGCCGTGCCAGAAAAATTGTGAAGGAGGAGAATTATGTCAGAGAAGGTAAATTGGAAGTTCAGGGAACTCGCATCCGGGGAACCGGAAAGGGATCCTCGAGAAACAGAATTTTTTCGCCTCCCGGATCCTTCTGATGCATTGGTAAGAGAAATTATCCAGAATTCACTTGATGCAAGGAGAAACGGTGAAGTAGGTATCAAGGTGAGGTTTTCATTCGGAAATGTAAAGAAAACACATATCGATAGATATCTCAACGGTTTGGTTCCCCATCTTGAATCATGCGGGTTCATCCCCCGAGATTTTACGACACTGAATTTTTTGTCCTTTCTGACAGTTGAAGACTTCGGTACCACCGGGCTGGATGGCTCCACAGGTGAAGACGGAACCAGACCGGAAAAGGGAAGAAGTAACTTCTTTGACTTCTGGTGGCGGGAAGGAATATCTGGGAAAGAAGGAACAAGAGCAGGCAGGTGGGGACTGGGTAAAACAACATTTCATATTGCTTCGGGAATCAGAACATTCTTTGGCTATACAATCAGATCTGATGATTTGAGAAAGTTATTGATGGGAAAAGCTCTACTAAAGACCCATTACATTGGGTCTATAGGATATCATTACTATGGCTATTTTGCAGGAGATGAATGTAAGCCGATATCGGATAATGCAATAATTGACGATTTCGTGAGAAAATTTTCAATAAGCAGGATAAATGAACCCGGACTCTCGCTTGTTATTCCTCTACCGGATGAAAGAATAAATAGGGAATCAGTTTTAAAATCTGTTATAATTCATTCTTTTTACCCCATAGCCAAGGGAATCCTTGAAGTTGAAATAGGGGCAGATGGCAACACTTTAATCATCAATAATCAGAATCTTACAGATACCGCTGTTTCCCAAGACTGGGCAGGAACACAATTTGAACAGGTCAGTGTCCATGAACTGATGCATTTCATGTTAAGTGCCATATCCAGTTCCAGTCCGATAGACATTACACCGGACCCTGATAATCCAGAAATAACGGAAGATATATTCGGTAGCGGGTTCGATCGCCTCAGAGATTCATTCAATGCAGGTGATCTTTTAACTTTTAGAATTTACCTCTCTATAAGAAAAGCCGATGAATCCCAATCTGCTCCAACATATTTTACAGTTCACCTGCAGAAATCCAAGTATTTGAGGGAGGGAGAGGAATTCTGGTTTCGTTCAGGCATAAGGATATCCGATATCAGAACCATAGGAAGCAGACCTGTGCGTGCAATGGTTGTTGTGGAGGATATACCGCTTGCTACCTTTCTGGGCGATGCTGAAACCCCTGCACATACAGACTGGAAGGAGAATACCGAGGGATTCAGAGAAAAATATCAAAATGCTGCCAGAATTCTGAGGTTCGTCAAAAAGAGCATCATTAAAATCGTTTCCCTTCTTGATCAACCTCCCCAAGAGGTACAGAGAGATTTTCTTAAGGAGGTGTTTTTCGTTCCGGTATCCAGAGAAATTGGAGAAGAGGAGGATACCACGCAACCACCTACAATTCCTCCGACAGAAAGAGAAATTCCCACAATCAGAACGAGTCAAATTACAGGAGGTTTCAAGGTTTTCCTAAATCAAGAAAAACAGAATGTTTCTTTACCTCTCTTGGCAACAATAATGGTTGCGTACGATGTGAGAAGAGGCAATCCATTCAAGCAGTATGAGCGCTTTGATTTTGACCTCGGGGAGAGTTCATGGCCGGTAAGTGTCAGAGGGTGCAATATACTGAAGAGGGAGAAGAACATAATAAAAATTGAGATAACATCGCTCGATTTCGAAATGACCGTCACCGGTTTTGACCAGAATAGGGATATAGTTGTAACGGTAAAGGAGATTTAACAATGAAGCGCAGATTTAACTATACGGGGCGTAAAAGGATCCCGAGGAAGAATATATCAATAGTTTTGAACAGAGATCAGCAGGGCAGGATCCGGTCATTCAGGGCCACAATCAATTCTGGCGGACTTAACCTGCCACCCGATGCGAGAGTATATGTAGAAGCATATCACAGAGAAGAATTGCAGCGTTTTGATTTCGGAACGTGGGGAAGTATTTCACCGCCTCCAGATACCCGTCTGACCGGTCTTGCTCATACCGAAAACCTGAAATTCCGTGTTCTCGTTGTGGATGAGTCCGGAGAGCACGGTAAAATCCTTGCTCAAGCAGATAGAATCGCACCGGAGGTTCCTGCGGATAGAAGGCCCATTCTTCCCGTAGAATTTCTAGATTTGGGACAGCAGATATGGCGTGTTGAATTTACCGGAGATGAAGGTGCACCGCTTCTTATTATAAATAACAGGATTCCAAATATTGAAAATATGGCAAAAACTGATCCTTGTTTTGTAATGTATGTATATCCAGCAGTCATCAGGGAGGTCCTTACCAGAATGATTTTCATTGATCGTGTGGATAATATTTCTGATCCTTCAGTAGACTGGCACAGAGACTGGCTTGAGTTTTCGAGGGGTATACTTCCTTCAGAGGGGCCGCCGGAGGCAATTCTTGATCCGACAGCGAATGGTAATTCTGAAGATGCAGTTAAATGGATAGAAAGAGTTGTTGAGGAGTTCTGCTCTTCAAGAAATGAATGGGAAAGATATATCCGTCTTCTTGAAGGAGAAAAAACATGATTGCATTGAGAGTTCTGAAAGAGGAGGGTGTTCAGAAGTTCAGGGAGTACATCCAGAGCGTAAAAAATAATCCTGAGCAAATCCGCCCTGACCTGAATATCGAGGCTTTTTCACAGGAATTTACTCCCAAGGTGGAGATTGATGAAAATATATCCTTCCCCACCAGAATGGACTTGGCAAAATACTTGGTGGAGCGGTTCGAGAATGCAGGGATCAAACGGGAAGACGTGATCGGGAGAGGTAAAGAGGGATTGTGGTCATGGCTGGCTTACATCTGGTTTGACAGAATTACAGATGGAAAAACAAAGATCAGGGAAACAGCCAGATATGTCTGCAGCTCTGACTATACAGATTATTACCGACATTATGTAGCTGCCTCATATTATATATTCTCCCTCATCGGAGAGAACAATTCCCGGCTTTTTCTCCATTCACCTCCCCACGAGCACAATGATTTTATTGAACAGTTTGCTTCCCGTCAGTATATTATCTCGTACCCCAATCTGGTTGAAACCGCACATATTCTCTACTGGGACATTTCCAGAAATTCTCCTAAAAGGGGCGCACAGTCCAGAGAAAAGAAAGGGAATCACAGGCGATTTGTTAAGGTGATCGGACAGTTAGAATTGACTTACGATATCTACAGCATGAGGCCGGATGAAATTCTCCGCCTTCTTCCAGCTGAATTTGATGAGTGGAAAAATCCAGTGCGAACACCATGAGAAATCATACCTTCTTTGCTGTGGATTTATTTGCCGGTTGCGGTGGATTGAGCGAGGGATTCAAACAGGCTGGATTTGACATCATCGCCCAAGTTGAAATGGACAGGTGGGCATGCGAGAGCCTGAGGACCCGTCATCTTTATCACGGATTAAAGGAGATAGGCATGGGTTACCTTTATCATCTATATCTCAGAGAGGAGATCAGTCGCAACGATATCCTTGTTCGATTTCCCGCACTTGCTAGATCAATTTCACACAGGGTTATCCAAGCAACCTTGGGAGACGACGGGACGGAGGCCGTGCTTCAGAAAATAGAAGCAAGCAGAAGATATCATCGTGCACCTCGCATCCATGTGCTTCTCGGGGGGCCACCCTGTCAACCCTACTCGCTTGCTGGAAGGTCAAGGGATCCCTTCAGAATGCAGAATGACAAGAGGCATTACCTTTACAGGCATTATCTTGAAATTCTGGAGTGTCTTCAACCTGACTTTTTTCTTTACGAGAATGTCCCCGGTCTTTTTACTGCAAGGGCTGATGGGAAAAAGATATTTGTCAGGATATTGAATGATTTCTCGTCAATGGACCATCCCTACGAAATTACCCCCCCTCTGGAACAAGTTCTTGAAGATCCGTGCAGCTACATTCTTAACAGTGCAGACTTCCACATCCCGCAAATCAGGAAAAGGTTGATTCTCATTGGCTACAGAAAATCTCTTGAACGTAAAAATCTAGGGATAAAAAACATATTCAAAAAACTCCAGAAACAGGCTTTGAAAAACAGGAGGGATGGATATCTAACAGTTAGGGATGCCATCGGTGATCTACCTCCGCTCAGACCAAGTGAGGGAAGTGATGGCTGGTTCGGGACATATGACTTAATCACGAATTCCAATCCTTATCAGGTAAAGATGAGGAGGGATTCTCCAGGAGTTCTAAATCATAGAGCAAGAAGGCATATGGAGGATGATCTTGAGAGATACAAATACTTCATCGAGCAATGCATGAACGGGAACATATCAGCGCGCCTGAGTGATCTCATGAATGATAGACCAGACCTCATTCCGAACCACAAACACCTTGACAAGTTTCTTGACAGATTCAAGGTTCAGTGGTGGGATTACCCATCTTCAACAATAACAGCGCATATCTGCAAGGACGGACACTACTATATACATCCTGACATCAATCAGTGCAGGTCTTTTACAGTGAGGGAGGTGGCCAGGTGCCAATCATTTCCAGATAACTATAAATTTGAAGGCCCAAGGACCGAACAATTTAAACAGGTGGGGAATGCCGTGCCCCCTTTACTTGCTAAGGTAATAGGCATAGCTATCCGCAAAGAGCTCGAAAAGATTTATGCTAATCGGTGAATAGAAATGATAATACCATCCCGAAAGGATATAAGTATATTCAGGAGGAAAATTATTGATTGGTATAAGAAAAATGGTAGAGTTTATCCATGGCGAGAAACAAAGGACCCATTTAGAATTCTAATTGCTGAAATGATGCTCAGGCGGACGAAGGCCGATCAGGTGGTTCCCGTATATGAGGATTTTTTAAAAGAATATCCTGATATTGATACCCTTGCTATGGCAAAACAGGAAAACCTCGAAAAAATTCTTTATCCCCTCGGATTAAAATGGCGTATTCCTGCTTTTATAGCGATGGCACGGGAGGTGAAGGAGAAATATCAATCCCGTATTCCAGAAACAAGGGAGGAACTAACCTCTCTGCCAGGTGTGGGTGAATATGTTGCTGGTGCAGTATTGTCCATAGCCTACGGGAAAAAGGAATGGCTTGTAGACAGCAACATTGTAAGGATTTTTAATAGATACTTTGGTATTGAAACATCAAGAGAGGGTCGCAGGGATAAACATGTTATAGAAATAGCTAAAATCTATGCCTCAGGAAGGGATCCAAGCAGTGCAATCATGGGTATTCTGGATATAACCTCCCTTGTCTGCAAACCCCGAAAACCATATTGTGAAAAGTGTCCATTGATTGATCGTTGTCATTATGTATTATCTCAGGAAAGAGTTCGCAAGAATTGGCACGGCACAGCGTATAACACAGCATAAAAGGTTCGTGCCTTACGGCACTCAACAAATTTTGCTTCGCAAAAACTTCTTTTTTATGCTGGGAACGTTATACGCCATTGCAAAACCAAAAGTATTTAAATATGCAACACTTAAAAATATAAAAGAGGGAATTAAATGGAAAAGGTGATAGAGAAGGTTAGGCTTACAAGTTTGTTTGATCCAGCAAAGTCAATCGAAGT
>JACIWG010000048.1 GCA_014361085.1 Nitrososphaeria archaeon | reverse complement strand
CACTTCTACCCCACTCTGTACTGTGGACATGAAAGACTACTGGAATTTTTGTCTCATTCTTTATGGTCATGCCAGCAATACAGCTTAACCAGTCGTGAACGCATACGACATCATAATTTATACCATCTTTTCTTATAAGTTGGTTAATAAACTTGGTAGCACTAAGTATATTATATATGAATATATCATTAAAGAATCTGATATTTGTTCCCCATCTCCTTAAATCTTCTGTTACAATAAATGGGAAAACATTGCTTGCATCAGCTATAAGTGGACGATGTACCTCCACACCCTTTACAATCTCCCTTGTCTTCAAATTTCCGGGGTTAAGTGTGAAAACGGTTACGTCATGGCCTAGTTCAACAAACTCCCTAGTTATATATTCAGCGTATGTCCCAAGTCCTCCAACAAGCCTAGGCGGATACTCCCAAACAAAGAATCCTATTCTCAACACAGATCATACTATAATAAAATTATTCTTGTATAAATTGTTTTCTCAAAACTTTTATACCAAATTATAGGGGGCCCAGCATATAGTATAAGGTGTTATATTTGGAGACAGCTGTTGACGTAAGTGATGTTGTTAAGATTTTTAATGGAAACTTCAGGGCCCTTGATGGTGTAAACTTGAAGGTTGAATCTGGATGTATTTTTGCTCTTTTAGGCCCTAATGGTGCAGGTAAAACTACTCTCATGAGGATCTTGACAACACAGATTGCTCCATCTTCGGGTTCAGCCTACGTTTTCGGCCTAGACACTGTAAGAGACGGGTCCCAGATTAGGAAGCTTGTCAGCTATGTCCCGCAAGAAATGAGCGTATGGACTGACATAAGCGGATACGAAAATCTTCTCGTATACTCAAAAATATATGGAATTCCAGCTGAAAAAAGAAATGATGCCATTAACGAGGTTTTAGAAAGCATGGGCTTAAATGAGGTCTCTAATAGGCTTGTTAAAACATATTCGGGTGGCATGATTAGAAGGCTTGAAATAGCATGCGCGCTTCTGATCAGGCCAAAAATATTATTCTTGGACGAGCCAACCATAGGACTTGACCCTTCAGCTAGAAAAATTGTGTGGGAAAAGTTAAAGATGTTTAAAAGAGAATATGGTGCAACCATATTCTTTAACACACACTACATGGATGAAGCTGAACTTTATTCTGATAAGATTGCTATAATTAATAGGGGCAAGATAGTCACTTTAGGAACAGCTGAAGAGCTTAAACATTCTGTTGGAGGTGAAATATTGTATTTTAATTTGGAAGAAAATGGGTTAAACGATAAATTTTTGAACGAATTAAAAACGGTTAACGGTGTAAGAGATGTTATTATTTCAAACTCTGAAGTCACCTTTGTGGTTGATGATGCTGAAACAATTTTACCAAATCTAATGACCTATTTTAATGAAAGAAACATTGCTGTTAAAAGGGTGTCTATAACTAAGCCTACATTAGATGATGTTTTCCTAAAATATGCTGGAACAAGACTTGATGCCATGGGAAGATTAAGTGAAGTGACACATGTTAGGAGAATGATTAGGAGGGGATAGGGTTGAAAGAATTTTTTAGAACCTTTTCTGCCATGATAGAGCTTGAGCTTAGAAGACTCAAGCATGATAGGACTGAAATCTATTCTAGAGCTGTACAGCCTATCCTGTGGCTTGTCGTCTACGGCCCAATAATGGGAAGCGTTAGAGCAATTCCAACCGGAAACATACCGTACACCGATTTCATAACACCTGGTGTACTAATTCAAAGTACAACTTTCATCTCAATCTTTTACGGTTTAACAATTGTTTGGGAAAGAGAGTCAGGTATACTGAAGAAGCTTCTCGTAACTCCTGCCCCACGCTATGCTACAGTTATAGGCAGGTCTATGGCCTCAGGTATAAGAGCCATATTCCAGGCGCTCATTATAGTTCCAGTAGCATTGATTATAGGTGTAAAATTTCTACCAAACCCACTATATTTTATTCTAGCATTCCTGATAATCTTTTTTTCTAGTGGAGGGTTTGCGGCTATCTCCATACTTGTAGCCTCCTTTATGAAGACGAGGGAAAGGTTTATGGGAATAGGGCAGGCTATAACTATGCCTCTATTCTTTGCAAGCAATGCACTTTATCCGGTAAAGATGATGCCTTTAGCCCTACAATATTTTGCTAACGTTAACCCTATGAGCTATGTTGTGGACGCAGTACGTTCTCTAATGATAAGTGGTGATTTAAGCAATTTATGGCTTGACATTCTAGCCATCACAATATTTGACGTAACAGTATTCCTGCTTGCTTCTATAAGTTTTAAAAAGATTATAGAGTAATACAATAGGTGGTGTATAAAAGGTTATAATCTAATGTTTGATCCCTTTACTACACCATATATTTCCGCCAAGTATTGTAAAACAAGTATCCTGTAAAAGCTTTCAAGCTTCATTACATTACCATAGTAGTCTTCAACTTTAGCAATGCTTGCACCAGCACCATTTTTGCCTGCTTCTTTAACTTCTGAAAGAAACTTATTAATATCCAAAACTTCGCCGTCGATAAATGCTTCAATATTTTTCTCTCCATCTTTTATGTAAAGTCCCCTAAGATTACATGATTCAGCCTTCTCTAAAAGGAAAGTTTTATACAAAATATCATTTACCTTTTCACCTTCTAAAACAATCTTCTTTTTCATGCAAAAGATCTTATAAGTACCAATATTTAAATTATAAATAAGCTTCTTGTTCGCAAAACTTTAATTCTTGAGTTTAGTAATCTCTATTCGTGAGAATCTTTGAATGATATCTTTGTCGCTATAACAGATTCAGATTATCCAGACACTAAGGTGGAAGCCGAGGTTCTAGAAAAGATTGGAGCTAAGGTTGAAAGGTTTAATTCAAGAAGTGACGATGATGTTATAAGGTTTGCAAAGGATGCTGACGCCCTACTAAACCAGTACGCACCTATCACCGAAAAGGTTTTCCGTTCTCTTGACAGGCTGAAGATTGTTGTAAGATATGGTGTTGGCATAGATAATATTGATGTTGAAGCAGCTACAATGTCTGGCGTGCTAGTATGTAATGTCATATATGATATTACTGATGTAGCTGACCATACACTAGCATTACTTTTAGCTTCATGGAGACGTATTAAGAATATAGACTATCATGTTTTTGAAGGAAGATGGGATTGGAAACTTTTAGGAAGCTTGCCAAGATTTTCTGGTTCAACAGTTGGCGTCATAGGTTATGGGAAGATCGGTAAGCTTGTCGCTAAAAGATTAAAGGGTTTCGATGTAAGGGTTCTCGTATACGATCCCTATGTTAAAGATGAAGAAATTGTGAAAGACGGTTTTAATCCAAAAGATTTAGAGGGGCTTTTGAAGGAATCTGATGCAATAACATTACATGTTCCATTAACGAAAGAAACATTTCATCTTTTGAATGAGAAAAGTATTTCGATGATGAAGGACGGTGCAATAGTAGTCAATACCTGCAGAGGTAAGGTGGTTGACACAAAATCTTTGATAAAGGCGCTGAAAATTGGGAAAATATCTTATGCTGGTCTAGATGTGCTTGAAGAGGAGCCCCCCTCAAAAGAACTTTTAAATGAATTAAAGGAATGTAAAAATATAATCTTGACACCCCATACTGCATGGTACAGCAATAGTTCCTTGCATGAGGTAAGATATAAGGCTGCGCTTCAGGTAGTGCAGTTGTTTGAAGGCAAAATACCACAACATTTAGTGAACAAAAGCGTTCTTGAAAACGCTAGATGTAAGAATATGCTAAAAATTTAATAGGAATTTTCCTTTACCAAAATCTATCCATACATGCTTAATAAGGTTAATGAAAAGATTATAACCGGAATATTTTTTAGAGTATGTTAGGAGAAGGTTAAGGTTGAAGGATGATGCTTGACCTAAAACATAAGAGAACAAGGGCTCCTATAGAAATTAGTAGTGGGCTAAACCAAACTATAAGAACTATTGTAGAATATTATAATAGTGGCCTACCAGTAAAGAAGATCGCGGAAAAAATGGGGTACTCTGTTAATACTGTTGAAGCATACCTTTATAGGGCACGTCATCCTGAAAAGGTTAGGGAAGAAAATTTGAAGAGAATGGAAAAGTTTTGGCAAAAGAATTTTGAAAAAAGGTTTAAGCCAAGTCTAACATTCAACATTCCTGGAACAGGTAGAAGAAGTGAATGCAGAATTTGGCTTCTAGACATTTTCGCGAACAAAAAATTGCAAAATAGAAAATTATACTTTAACACTCCTGAAGAAAGAATTAATTTCCTGATACAGCTCTTCAATGGTCAAAACATTGAAGGCCGTAGGAAGGCCATACTTACAATGTGGCTTAAAGACAACTTTCTCACTCAAGAAGAAATAGAAAAATTCTACAGTCAAATTAGCATGGTATATAAGTAGAATATTTCCAACTAGAATGCTATTACAGTAGTTTTTAGTTTACTTTAAAAATTCTTTTTTAGCTAAACATTTTATATATCTTTCCAATTCGTCTGTATGGTGATATAAGATGGTTAAAATGAGGTTTGCCGTCATGCTACCGTTCGGTGACATTTATGAGACAAAGAATCTACTTCTTGCCAAGCAATTGGGTTGCACTGATGTTATAGGCCACGGCCCACCCACACCAAAGGATTCACAAATATGGGAATACGGTGACCTACTTCAGATAAAAAGGCATGTAGAACGTTACGGACTAAGACTAGATGTTCTTGAAGACGGCCCACCAATAGAGAAAATTGTGTACAAGCTTCCAGGCTGGGAGCAGCAGCTTGAAGACTTCTGCAAATCTTTAGAAAATATTGGCAAGGCTGGAATAAAGGTGATAAAGCCCCAGCACATGCCACCAGTACCAAACATGATATGGAGAACAGAAGTTGACAAGCCTACAAGAGGAGGAGCAACCTCAACAGCATTCGATTACGAGCTCGTAAAAGACATACCTCCAACAGCAAAATTTGGCCCATACAAGGAAGAAGACATATGGAAAAACATCGAAACATTCCTAAAAAATGTTATACCAACAGCAGAAGCCTCAAACGTAGTAATAACATTTCACCCAGACGACCCACCAATATCACCAATACAAGGCTTCCCAAGAATACTAAGAAGCGTGAAAGCCTTCGACAAACTATTCGAACTCGTCCCAAGCAAAAACCTTGGAATATGCTTCTGCCAAGGCTGCTTCACAGAAATGGGAGAAAATGTACCCAACACAATAAGATACTTTGGAAGAAAAGGAAAAATATTCTTCGCCCACTTCAGAAACGTTAAAGGAACAGTATACGAAAAAGGAGGATTCCAAGAAATCTTTCACGACGACCCAACAGGAAACATAGACATGTTCGAAGCAATGAAAGCATACTATGAAGTGGGATTCGAAGGCCCAATGAGACCAGACCACGCACCAAAAACAATAGCCGACGAAGCCTATGGAGGAAAACCAGGATACTATATGATAGGAAAAGTGCTGGCACTAGGATACATGAAGGGGCTAGCGGAAAGCATAGAAAAGATGGGCTACTAATTTTTCCTAAATTTTTTGTAGAAAACCTTTTATAACAATGTTATAGAAAAGGGGGTTGGGTGGAAACTCTGTCGTTGTTAACAATGGAGCTTAGTGAAGAAGAGTTTGAAAGATATTCTCGTCAAATTATCTTAAAATATATTGGATATGAGGGTCAGCTAAAGCTTAAGAATTCTAGAGTGTGTGTTGCTGGTTTAGGTGGTCTCGGATCTATTATAGCGTATCAGCTTACAGCCATGGGTTTCGGGCACGTTAGGCTTGTCGACAGGGATGTTGTTGAAAGATCGAATCTTCATAGGCAGTACCTTTATGATGTTAAATCCATTGGCCTGCCAAAGGTTGAAGTAGCCTATGAGAAATTGAAGAAGTTGAATCCTAACGTTAAATTGGAACCTTATCCTATTTCAGTGAACGAGTTCTCTGCTGAAGAGGTTCTCAAGGATGTTGACCTTGTAATAGATGGCTTTGACCGAATTTCTCCAAGATATGCAGTAAATAGAGCTTGTATTAGACTCGGTATTCCATACATATTTGGCGCCGCCCTAGAAACATACGGCAACGTTTCAACAATAATACCTGGAAAGACGCCATGTCTAGAGTGCATTTTCCCGAGCCTAGATGATAGAAGATTGCCAACATGTTCTACTGTAGGCGTTCATCCTTCACTACTTTCAATAATAGCTAGTATAGAGGTTTCTGAAGCCGTAAACTTGGTTTTAGGCTCTCCAAAGCTTGCAGGAAAACTCCTCTACTTTGACTTAGCAGATTACACGATAGTCGATGTAAGTGTTTCTAGAGTAAGTAACTGTCCAGTATGCAGTGGTCGTACCGGAAAAATTGTATCAAATAAAAAAGATGTTATCGTGGAGGAAGTTTGTGGTAGAATGGGATTACCAACATATATCATTTCGCCCACAACTATTAAGAACCTTGACATCCTGCATGCTAGAGTTAATTTGGAGAATTCAGGCGCAAAAATTGTTGCCAATGGAAAATTTGGGCTAACATTCACTGTAAACGACTTCTATGTCAGTGTTCTTAAAAGTGGTGTGATGGTGATAGTTGGCGCAAAAAGTGTTATTGAAGCAGAAGAATTATATGTAAAGTTTTCAAAAGTTTTCTAAAATGAAATATTGCTATTATAGTGTTAGAAGGGAATGTGGTTGTCATGTTCGAAGTTGTTGTCGTACACTATGGGGAATTGGGTTTAAAAGGTAAAAACAGAACTTTTTTCGAAAAAACTTTGCAGAAAAATCTTAGAACTGTTCTGAATTCATTTGATACTATAGTATATAGGCGGTATGGTCGTATCATCTGTAGGCCAAAAATAAGAGATATGGATGGAATTAAAAATGTTCTTGAAAAAGTACCTGGGATAGAATATTTCGCATTTGCTCTACCATCTAACCTAGAGCTTGAAGCGTTAAAGAAGCAAGCTGTTGAAATGCTAAAAAAGGAAGGTAATTTTACAACATTCAAGGTTGAAACGAAAAGGTCCAATAAAACCTTTCCATTAACTTCCATCCAAATTAACAGAGAGTTGGGAGCGCATATTTCAAAAACATTAAATAAGAATGTTTCGATGGAACCAGATTTGACATTATATGTTGAAATTTGTGAGAAGGAAGCCTTCTTGTACACTAAAAAGTTTAATGGTGTAGGCGGCCTTCCTACAGGCTCATCAGGAAATGTTGTCTCACTACTTTCGGGGGGAATCGATAGTCCTGTAGCATCCTTTTTAATGATTAAAAGAGGATGCAACACTATTTTTCTAAAATAAAAAAGATTGTTGAAGTTCTCACAAAGTTCCAGGGTAAGTCAAAGTTATATGTAGTTCCCTTTGAAAGGCTTCAGCTAGAAATAATTCGAAATGTACCCTCAAAATATAGGATGATTGTGTATAGGAGGTTCATGCTAAAGATAGCGAATTATGTAGCAGAAAAGGAAGATGCAAAGGCTATAGTTACAGGAGACAATCTTGGACAGGTTGCATCACAAACGTTAGAAAACCTAAATACAATATATAGGGTATCCACTCTTCCCATATTCTCCCCACTTATAGGATTAAACAAGAGGGAAATAGTAGATTTGGCTAAAAAGATTGGAACATACGAATATTCCATTCTACCCTACCAAGACTGTTGCTCCTTCATGATATCACCGCATCCTGTTACACGTTCAGATCCAAAAATGATAGAAAAGTTTGAAGACAGCATAGCCGTTCGTTTAGAGGAATGCGTTAACCAAGCAAAGATAATTGAGTTTAAGTAGTATATTCTTACAACAAGATGGTTAAAAAGTTTATGACTCAACTGTAAAATAAGTTGTTGGTGTATTCAATGTTTTTAGAATCAAATATTGTAAATTGTTTGGCTACTAAATGTTCTAGTTGTCAAGTCCGTAAGATATGTCTAAA
The DNA here is from genome assembly GCA_014361085.1 of Nitrososphaeria archaeon. Taxonomy (GTDB): domain Archaea; phylum Thermoproteota; class Nitrososphaeria; order JACIWG01; family JACIWG01; genus JACIWG01. The sequence continues at coordinate 2,756 of JACIWG010000048.1, read as the reverse complement.
TAGAATTTTTTTTGCAGCAAAGCAGAATATAAAACTTGTTTAAGTACTCAAGTTGCCATGAAATCCATTCTTGGCTGAAAGTATATTCAATTTTTTCTGGAGTATGATAAGATGAAGTTCAGCTAAAAGGGGTTTCAAGTAACCAGAGCTAATTCTAGGTGCGAAAATATTACTTCAGTTGAAGGTGCATTAGATGCTAACTTGCCATTTTTACATACTAGCATGTTCAGTTAGCAACAGCATCCATGATGTTCATGTTTTTTTGTAACATAATTGGAGGGGTTCTGTTGAAAGCTCTTTAGACATGATTCAGAGCAGAAGTAGTATGTGTTTCCCCCGTAATCTAGCTTATATTTTGTCTTTTTTGGGTCTACTTCCATTCCACACACAAGGTCTCTAACCATAGTCTTATCACCACACAATTTAATTAACAATGTTATAAAAACCTTTTGCAAAAACACAATATTAAAATATAACATTGTTAAATTGTTTTGGGTGAAAAAGATTGAAAAGTAAAACAGTTTTACTTGAAGGGCCATTCTGTCAACCATGTATTAGAAAACTGTTAAAATATGTGAAGTCAGTTGATGGTATTGTGGATGCTAAAGTGAATATCGTTGCAGGCTTACTAATAGTCTATTTTGAGAAAGATATAGACATTATAAAAGTTAAGGCTGCAGTTGAAGAAGCTGGCTTCAATTTTCTAGGTGTTGGAGGCTGAATCTTATATGGCAAGAGACCCTGTTTGTGGAATGTATGTTGACGAAAGTAAGTCTCCATTTAAAGTTGAAAGAAATGGGATCACATACTATTTTTGCAGCCAAGCATGCTTAGATACTTTTCTTAAACCGGAAAAGGAGCTAAGAAAACTAAAGTTCATGACATTATTCTCTTTAACCGTAGGAGGTTTCGTAGCCTTCTTTGAATACATCTACCCAATAAACTATATTTTCCCAAATTACTTATGGTTATTTTTCTTAGCGACTCCAGTACAATTTGTTGCCGGATGGAGATTCTACATGGGTACAGTTGATGCGATAAAGTCTAGGCAAGCTAACATGGATAGTTTGATAGCCATCGGGACGACAGCAGCTTGGGTCTATAGTACCATCTACACTTTTCAAACTCTAGGATGGATTCCAACAATTCTTCCAAAGGTTACTGGAGGCGGTCCCGAAGTCTACTTTACAGAAGGTGGTTTAATCATAGGTTTCATACTTTTGGGTAAAACGATGGAGCATACTGTTAAAGGAAGAGCGTCTGAGGCAATAAGAAAACTTCTTGAGCTTCAGCCTAAAATGGCTAGATTACTAGAAGATGGGTGTGAAAGGGAAGTTCCAGTAGAAGAGGTTAAAGTTGGAGACATAATAGTTGTTCGCCCGGGAGAAAGGGTGCCTGTTGACGGTGTTATAGTTGAAGGATATTCGTCAGTTGACCAATCAGCTATAACAGGTGAAAGTATTCCTGTAGAAAAGAGGGTTGGAGATGAAGTGATAAGCGCTTCAGTGAACATGACCGGTGTTCTAAAAATTAGGGCTACAAAGGTGGGATCTGATACTACATTATCTCAGATTGTTAAAATGGTTGAGGAAGCTATAGTTTCTAGGGCGCCCATACAGAGGCTTGCTGACATAATATCATCATATTTTGTCCCAGCAGTAATAGCTGTTGCAATATCCTCTTTCCTCTTCTGGTATCTTGTTGTCGGCCTCCCATTAGGTCTATCGCTGACGACAATGATTTCTGTTCTTGTAATAGCCTGCCCTTGTGCCCTAGGGATAGCGACACCATCAGCTATAATGATAGGTGCAAGCAAGGGTGCACAATATGGTATATTGATCAAAAGTGGAGAATATCTTGAGAAAACGTATAAAGTAAATGTTATCGTTTTCGACAAAACCGGCACTCTTACAAAAGGTAAACCTTCAGTAACAGACATTATAGCATTCAATGGATTAAATGAAGTGGAAGTAATAAAGTTTGCTGCTATAGCGGAAAAGGGTTCAGAACATCCATTAGCTGAAGCAATTCTAAACATTGCAAAAAAATATGGTGTAGACCCACCATATCCGGAAAGGTTTGAAGTGCTTCCGGGAAAGGGGATAAAGGTATTGTATAATGGGCATGAAATTTTGCTTGGAAACAGAAAACTGATGTCAGAATATGAAATTAACCTTGAACTTGTAGAAGACTCTCTTAGAAGACTGGAGGAAGAGGGTAAGACTGTAATGATATTAGCATTGGACAAAAAAATTTCTGGAATAATAGCGGTATCCGATACACTGAAAGAGTATAGTGTTGAAACAGTAGGGTTGCTTAAGAAAATGGGTATAGATGTTATAATGTTGACTGGAGATAACAAAAGGACCGCTGAAGCTATAGCAAAAAAGCTAGGTATAAAGAGGGTATTTGCAGAAGTTCTTCCAGCAGATAAAGCGAATGCTATAAAAGAATTAAAGAGAGAAGGTCATGTTGTTGCAATGGTAGGTGATGGGATAAATGATGCACCAGCTCTAGCAGCAGCTGACGTCGGTATAGCAATAGCCAGTGGCACAGATATTGCAAAAGAAACTGGTGGAATAATACTTATAAAAGATGATATAAGGGATGTTGTGTTAGCTATAGACTTAAGTAGAGTGACGGTGAGAAAGATTAGGCAAAACCTTTTTTGGGCCTTCTTCTACAATATAGCATTGATACCGGTAGCAGCAGGAATCCTTTACCCGTCTTTCAAAATACTTTTAAACCCAGTATTT
>JACIWG010000047.1 GCA_014361085.1 Nitrososphaeria archaeon | reverse complement strand
AGGGTGGTTTGATGCCGTCTGCACCCTTCATCCTTCCAGCCGAGCCTGCTGACGGAGGCTTCACCCTCTCTATTCTGGCTTGAGAAGTAGTGTTTGGGGATGCTTGCTTTTGGAGCCGCAGAGAGGGCGAGGTTGAGGCTTGCTACACGGTCTCTGTCCGCTTCGTATCCGCATTTGGCGCATTTGAAGTATATGTAGCCTTTCCAGTTTCCTTTACCTACGTGTCCACATATTGGGCATGTTTGGGAGGTGTAGTTGGGCTTGACTTCCTCGATGGTCACGCTTTCTCTTTCTGCAACGCATTTTAGAGCGTGTTTGAATAGGCTGTAGGGTATGCGGTTGACCTTCTTTCGGCTTTTCTTGCTCAATTCTCCTTTACTTTTTCTCAAGTGTCTGAGCCTTTCGATGGCAATATTGGCGTTGGACTGTTTTGCGAGTTTGACGATTTCGTTGGCTATCTGCCATATTCTTGTTCTAACGTAGTTTCTCTGTTTTCCGCTGAGCCTTTTGAGTTTAAGTCCTGCTTTGCTGGAACCCTTGTCCCTGTAGCTTTGAAGCTTAGCTCTTCTCTCCTCGAACCTGAGCTGCTTTACAGAGACATCTTGACCGAAGTAGGTTTGTTTAAGCATCTTATCTTTGCTTATTATGGATATGGCGATTTTAGAACTGTTTACGTCTATGCCCATCCAGTTTGGTCTATAAGAGGGTTCTGGAAAGTTCTTGGAGATGACGGCGAGGAATTTGAGGTTTCGCTTCATGATAATGCTTGTTATCTTCCAACCTTCTCGGATATGCTGTTGTATACGCTTATATGCGCAGTCTTGGCTTATTGGAAGCCCTACTCTTTCACGGTTGAGTCTGAGGCTGAGGACTGGATTTCCCCGTTTAGTCTTTTTGAAGCTGAAGAGCCGTTTGTCGAAGCGGACAACACATTTCCATATACCTTCATCTACGGTTCGCCTTATACTCCACGCGTAGCTTGCAGCCTCTACGATAAGCTGGGACGCTACATCATACTTGCTTCTGAAAACATCATAAGTCTTTTCATGCAGTTCAGCCCTCAACCTAACGTCGCCGACGTAGCCGAGGGCTTCCTTAACCATGCTGAGGAAGGAGGTATAGGTTTCTCTAAGCAGCTTTCCCTTAGCCTTCGTAGGCTCAAGAATGTTAAGAGACAAGCATTTCTTCGTAGGCGTCCCCAAAAGAATATAAACAAAACATCAAATAAAAAGCTTCCGCCAATTCCTCCCATGGTTAAAACCACGGGCTTCCTTGGCGTAGGCATGTGAATACGTTTCTGCCAAAACTTTCTAGAAAATAGGAAACAATATTATAGGGACGATTTGAATCTAGATAAACCATAAATAGCATACTTTTTTCTTTTAAAGGCGTGAGAAGATGAGGGCAGCCGTCTTTTATGAGCCACTAAAGTTGAAGGTTGAGGATGTGCCTAAGCCAACTGTTGGAGCAAAAGAGGTTTTAGTTAAAGTTAAGGCTGCAGCGATATGTGGAACTGATTTAAGAATCTATAGGGGTACAAAGAGGATTAAGACACCAAGGATAATAGGACACGAGTTCGCTGGAGAAATTGTTGAGTTAGGTGAGAAAGTTGAAGGCTATGGTGTAGGAGAAAGGGTAACAGTTTATCCTGTTATCGCATGCGGAAAATGTTACGCTTGCATGATGGGTAGACCAAACATTTGTGTCAGCAGACCAACCATAGGATACGAGTATGATGGAGGGTTCGCAGAATATGTTAAAATACCTGAGGAGGCAGTTGCATATGGTGCAATTATCAAGTTACCTGACAAGATATCGTATGAGGAGGCTGCGATAACCGAGCCTTTGGCAGCATGCTTGAATGGAATAAATAGACTTGATATAAAACATGGTGACCATGTCTGGATTGCAGGAGCTGGACCGATCGGATTAATGCATGTTCAGCTTGCAAAGATTGCTGGTGCAAGCCTAATATTTGTTAGTGAAATGAACGAGTTTAGGGCTGCTAAGGCTAAAGAGCTTGGAGCAGATATTGTTATAAATCCTCAGAATGAGGATGTTTATCAAAGGATTATGGGTGAGACTGGTGGTAAGGGTGCTGACAAGATTATAGTTGATGCTGGTGTCCCAAAGCTTATAGAAGATTCTTTAAAGTGCGCTAGAAAGGGGGCTAGGGTTGTAATATTTGCAGGATGCCCTGAAGGCTCGAAGATAACTATTGACCCAAACTGGATACATTATAGGGAAATTGAGTTAACCGGTTCTTCAGCGTCAACACCATATTTGCATAGGAAGGCTGTTGAGCTTGTGAACAATGGTAAAATTGACCTAAAATCGCTTATAACACATAAGCTTAACCTAGAAGATGTTGTTAAAGGCCTTGAAATGAAGGAGATGATTGAGGGGCTAAAGACCTTAGTGATACCCTAGAAGGATACTGATCAAAATTTTATTTTAGCACAATTTTTATTTACCTAAAATTTTTCTCTAGAGGATATGAGCACAAGTTTAGATGAACTTATAGAAGAATGTATTCAAATTTCTCAAGAAGCATATAAGAGGGAACTGATTTCTGCCTCAGGCGGAAACATAAGTGCAAGGGTTAGGGGAGAAAACAAGGTTATAATCAAGAAGACAGGCGCATCATTTAGAAACATGAAAAGAAGTGATATCGTTATAATTGATTTGGATGGAAATGTTCTAGAGGGACAGGGGAAACCTTCTAAGGAAATAAACATGCACCTTGGAATCTATAAGGTTAGAGACGACGTTAACGCAGTATTTCATACACATTCTATTGCTGCAACATCCTTTGCAGTGGTTGGAAAGGAGGTGCCATTGGTAACGGTTCAAGGGCTAAAGATTCTGGGAAAATGTCCAGTTGTAGGATACGGGCCTCCTGGCTCAATAGAGTTGGCTGAAAAGACGAAAGAAGTGTTCAAGGACAAAAGTGTTAAGGTTGCTGTTCTCCAAAGCCATGGGGCTGTAGCGGTTGGAAAAGATTTGGAGGAAGCATACAATTACGCAGACCTACTTGAGGCGACAGCACAGATAGCAATATATTCAATGCAACTTGGAAAGCCTTTACCCATTCCATACTGAATCTACCATGCCATACCTGCTTGGAATAGATGTTGGAACAAGCAGTACAAAAAGTGAACTATTCGACCTCGAAGGAAACTCTATAGCTGTAGCACAGGAAGAGTATCCGATAATTAGCCCAAATGTCGGTTATGCTGAAGAGGATCCGGAAAACGGTTGGTGGAAAGCATTACAGAATACTGTTAAAATAGTACTGAAGACATCTAAGGTTAATCCAAAGGAGATTTTAGGAGTATGTGTTAGTGGAACAAACGCCTGTGTTGCCGTAGACCGTGAAGGTAAGGCGATAATAAATGCGATAATGCAACTTGATAACAGGAGCATAAAGTATGCGGATAAGATTAGGGAAACAGTTGGGGAAGAGAAGGTTTTCCAGATAACAGGTAACAGGATTGCTTCAGGAACATTTCTTGCGCCAACAATATTGTGGATAAAAGAGAACATGCCAAAGGTTTTCGAGAAAACTTACAAGTTTATGGTTCCAACAGGCTTCATAACAATGAAGCTTACTGGAAAATATACGATAGACCTATCAAGATGCTCAACCACACTACTCTATAGAATTGGAAGGGAGAAGGGGTGGTCACAGGAACTCTGTAAAATTCTTGACATTCCATTAGAAAAGCTGCCGGAAGCATATATTTCAAAAGAGGTTGTTGGAGAAGTTTGCGACGAAGCTTCTAAGCTGACGGGGCTTGCTAGGGGAACACAAGTTGTCGCAGGATGCATGGACACAGTAGGGGCAGCTGTAGGTTCAGCGATAGTGGAAGAGGGTGAAGCATTCTATACTCTGGGAACACTTGGAAGATTCTGCTGCTGTATGAGTGAACCAAAGTTTGACAAAAGGTTCATCAACATATGTCATGCGATTGAGGACAGGTGGTTGGCAATGGCTCTAATGCAGGGAGGAGGCCTTTCAATGAGATGGTTCAGGGATGAGCTTGCAACAGTTGCTATTGAAAGGGCGAAAATTTTAGGGAAGTCAGCTTATCAGATAATTGATGAGGAGGCTGAAAAGGTTCCAGCTGGATCGAGGGGAATAATATTTTTACCCTACCTTTCTGGAGAAAAGAGTCCAATATGGGACCCATATGCTAGGGGAGTATTATTCGGTTTCACTGCAATGCACAAGATGGGAGAGGTTGCTAGGGCAGTGATGGAGGGTGTAGCATACAGTTTAAGACATAATATTGAAGTATTCGAGGAAGCAGGGTTTTCTATTCCAAAGGTTAGGGTTGGCGGTGGTGGAGTAAAGAGTAGGCTTTGGAGAAAAATTATTGCAGACGTTACTGGAAAGACTGTTGAAGTTACAAAGATGCTTGCAACCGAAACATTTGGAGATGCACTTATAGCAGGGTTAGGTACAGGAGTTTACAGGAGCTTAGGGGAGATTAAGAAGATGGTTAAAGTTGATGAAGAAATTTTACCAGATGCTGTAAACCATAAAAGGTACACTGGCATGTTCGAACTATATAAGAGAATATACGATCATCTTAGAGAGGATTTCGCAGAACTTTCTAAAATGGAAGTTTCATAAAAAATTTTTTGGAAAACAGATAATTTTATAAAATAATATGTTAGAGATTAGATTATGGTAGATGATAGGATCATAAAACTTGCCAAACTTCTTGTAGAATATTCTACAGAAGTTAAGGCTGGAGACAGGGTGCTAATATCATGTGATGTTCACGCAAAGGACTTGGCTCTTGAAGTCTACAAACAGTGTCTCCTAAAAGACGCTTACCCATGGATAAAGGTTGACATTCCAGGAAGAAACTACATATTCTACAAGTATGCAAGCGATAGAATATTGAACTTTTTTCCAGAACATGAACTTTATGAAATAAAAAATACTGACGTCTACATCGCATTAAGGGCGCCTTCAAACGTCAAGGAGCTTGCAAACATTGAAGCTTCAAAGATTTCCCAACGTGTTAAGGTTCTTAAGCCAATATCTGACTGGAGGGTTGAAAAAACTAGATGGTGCGCATTCTACTATCCAGTCGAATCATTAGCCCAAGAGGCTGGAATGTCCCTAGAGGAATTTGAAGACTTTGTTTACAACTCTTGCCTAATAGACTGGAAAAGCCTTTCAAAAAATTTGCATGCATTAAAGAATGTGCTGGACAAAACTGACCAAGTTCATATAGTTGGAGAGGACACAGACCTAACATTCAGCATAAAAGGTAGAGTTGCAGAAGTTGGCGATGGAAAAAAGAACATGCCAGACGGAGAAGTTTTTACAAGCATCGTCGAAGACAGCGTTAACGGCCAAATCTTTTACGATATACCAGCAGTATATTTAGGCAACATTATAGAGGGGGTAAGGTTAAAATTTAAGGATGGAACTGTTGTCGAAGCTGACGCAGCTTCTGGAAAGGATTTTCTGAAAAAGATTCTTGAAACAGATGATGGTGCAAAAAGGCTTGGAGAATTCGGTATAGGATTAAACTATAATATAGTAAGGCCTGTTAAAAACATACTTTTTGACGAAAAAATAGGTGGAACAATACATACTGCATTAGGAAACGGTTACAAGGAAACATTGAGCAAAAATGTTTCAGCAATACACTGGGATATAATAAAAGATTTGAGAAAAAATGGGAAAATCTACTTTGACAACCAACTTGTGATGGAGGACGGGCGATGGAAGATAGTTTAAGAACTATGATTCCTTAACCTTTCTCGCAAGCATCTTTCCAGCTTCAACAATCTTAGCCAATTCAGCTTCTTTAGGTCTACCATTAACTTCTAGAACATCAAGGACTTCAACATTAGACCCGACCATATCTTTAATCTGTTTCACGGCACCATCAGCCCAGCCATATGACCCAAATATGACACAGTATTTTGTAGGTGGACGCAATGCATTAAATAGGTATAGGAAGTAAACCATTAAAGGGTGAGCGCCATTTAACACTGTCGGAGAAGCTAAAACAATAGCTCTCGAGTCAACAAGATCCTTTATAAGGTCACCTAAGTCAGCATAAGAAAGATTATATTCAACAACATTTACTCCTTCAGAAATTAAATTTTCCGATATCAAATGAGCAATGCTTTCGGTTGAACCCCACATACTTGCATAAACTACAACAACCTTCTCTCTTGTAGAACCTACAACCCATTTCTCGTATAGGCTTAAAATCTTATCAGGATTCCTGTATATTGGACCATGGCTTGGAGCAATAACATCTATTTCAAGATCCTTTAACTTCTCTAATGCAGCCTTACCCATAACCTTAAAGGGCATCATGATTTCTCCAAAATACTTCTGTGCAAAAACAGTTAAGTCTTCAACATCATCATCGAAAAGGCCTTCAGCCAAATGCGAGCCAAAGAAGTCGCATGAGAACAGTATCTTATCTTCTTGAAGGTACGTGAACATCGTTGGCCTGAAATGTAGCATCGGCGCCTCAATAAACTTTAAAGTTTTTCCACCCAACTCAAGACTGTCCCCATTCTTTACAACAATTATCCTATCAGAGGGAACATTATAGTATGTTTGAGCCATCCTTGAACCCTTTAAAGTTGTCAAAAGCTTAAGTCTACCATTTAAGCTCATCAAATATGGTATGGCTACAGCATGATCAGGTTCAGCATGATTCATGACCAAATAGCCTAAATTTTCCAGTCCAACTACAGAATCAACATTCTTTTTCAGTTCACCCTCAAACCCTGGGTTAACAGTATCAACAAGAAGCACCCTCTCACCAACCACAAGGTAAGAGTTATAGCTTGTACCACGTGGGAGAGGTATGAGGGCGTCAAAAATTCTCCTACTCCAATCCTTAACACCAACCCACTACACGTTCTTAGAAATTTCAAGAAAACTCAAATGTGCTCAGCGTATAAAATTGTATGCCGAATATTTAAATGTATATAAAAAGGAAGACTATTTATTTAAAAAATATACTCTCGCATTATCCAAGATTTTTGAATCTCCAGCCAATACTATTCCATATTCGAGCACTTCCCTTACAAGCTTACTTTTCTCTGAAGCCATAACATAAAATTCATTTCTAGTTAAAACCCTTGGCTCAATATCGATGGGACTTTTAGGTTCAATATAGGCTGAAATTCTATCCAGTGAACGCTTGGGAACATCTTCAGCTACAATAAGAAGGTCCGCGTCAGAGAAGGCTGTGTAATTGCCTCTCGCTAAAGAACCTATAAGCACAACCAGTTCAGCCCTTCCTATATCAACAAGCCTTCTAGCATATGCTCTAAGGAATTCTAGAACCTTTTCTAAATCTAGCCTAAACAATCTTATTTCTGCAGAATTCGATGATTTCCTTTGCATACATAATCGCCCTCCTAGCATCATCTTTTGTATAATAGTCCATTGGAGCGCCTTCAGAGTGAAGATTAGGATATCTTGTTGGAATATAATGTCTATCCAATTCCTTAGCCTTATCCACTAGAACATGATCTGGCTTAAGATTGTCTGGAAGAGAGTCCAGCATCCTTGAAATAGAATGACCCCAAATTTCAATACTAATATGCTGGAAAAGCGCCTTAACAGCCTTTTCCGCAGCCTGCTGTGCAGAAAAACAGGCCCATTCAAAGTGCCCGTCCTCAAAAGCTTTCTCTGCATGCTCTAAGTCCCTTAAAGCCTGCCTTAGCCAATCACCAGCCCTAGAAACCATGACACTATGAATGAGTTAGCCACACATATAAGCTTATTTCCACAAAATTGATTGGAAAGGTTTCTAAAGTTTAATAGCCTATTATATTAATAGGTAGGTATGTGCAAATATTGTTCGGTTCCAACATGTAAGTGTACAGAATGTCCTCCATTAAAGATGGAGAAGGAGCTGCTAAAGCAGGTTGAGGGTGAGAAGGAGGCTAAAGCGAAACATATTGAAGGAAGATGCCCAGTTTGTGGACACAAGTATTGGATGATGGTTGCAAACTTTTAACAGGCAAGCCCGTTAAATTACCTTAACCATAATCTTGCAAAATAAACATTGTTAACAATAACATGGTTAGAGATTAACCTACAATTAACATATACTCTTCCTGTTGCACCCATAAACTTTTATCGGGAAGTATAACTTTAAGATAGTAGGTTCCCCTAGTTCGGGGAACAAAATTTTGTGATAAAAAGCCTGAGCCCTCATACTCTATTATAAGTTCACTTGAATTCATTGGACCCTCTTTCCATATTTGGACTACAAAATCACTGTTAGCAGCCTTAACAACAAACAATGTTGACTCACCTAATATAATGTTCGTCTTTAACCAGTACGCATTAACTGTTATAGGAGAAGTTGATATTGTTGGAGAAAAACCTGTGTAGCCCAAAAAGACAAATGTTGGCAGAACTATTACTGAAAAGGCTACTGAAATTACTGCAATTTTTTTAAGCTTCATCACTAACTTAAATTGTAGGCATAATTTAAGTGTTTTCTATTAAAGAGAGAAATGGAGTCACAGAATTAATATGAGAATGAATTATCTAAAATTTTAATGAAAAAAAAAATAGAGGAAGTTTCCTTCTAAAATGCTTCTCTCTTGCTTCGTATGATTACAATAGCCAGTACTATTATTAGCAGTAGAGCCGTTATAGCCATAATTAGCGGATCTTCTCTAAACTTTATTATTACTGGAGCAAATATTAAACTTACTAGGTTTATCACCTTAATCATTGGATTTAATGCTGGTCCAGCCGTATCTTTTAGAGGATCACCTACAGTGTCACCGATAACGGCTGCCTTATGCTGATCTGAACCCTTTCCACCATAGAAGCCATCCTCTATCTTCTTTTTCGCATTATCCCATGCGGCGCCAGTGTTTGCCATAAACACTGCGAGAAGCTGGCCAACAAGTATCACTCCAGCCAAGAACGCTCCTAAAGCAAATTCACCCAATAGTAGACCGACTGCAATTGGAGTCAATATTCCTAGTAGGGCTAGGCCTACAAGCTCTCTTTGTGCAGCTGATGTTACAATTGAAACGACTTTCGCGTAATCTGGCTTAACCTTACCCTCCATTACACCAGGTATTTTGAACTGTTCTCTAACCTCTTCTATAACTTTCCCAGCTGTCCTTCCAACAGCTCTTATAGAAATTGAGCTGAAGAGGAATGGTAGGGCTCCTCCAACAAGAAGGCCTACAAATACTATTGGTTCAGCGATGTCTAATGTTATAGTGTGTCCAGCACCAATTGACTCTGCATAGGATGCGAAGAGTGATATTGCAGCTAGAACAGCTGAAGCTATAGCGATAGCCTTTGTAACAGCTTTCGTGGTATTACCTGCCTCGTCAAGGGCTGCGAGAGCCCTCTTCTTCTCCTCCTCGGCTTCAGCCATTTCAGCAATACCTCCAGCATTATCTGCTATTGGACCATAAGTGTCCATTGAAACATTGTTTCCAGTGTGAGTTAACATTCCTATTCCAGCTAATGCTACACCATACATTGCGAAAATTGGACCTCCACCTGTAAAGAATATTGTTGACGCAACAATGGTGGCAGCAATAACTGTCAAAACCCATACCGTGCTTTCAAAGCCTAGAGCTAGACCTGAAAGCAGTAGTGTAGCAGCCCCAGTATTAGATGACTTAGCTATTTCGTCAACAGGCTTCCTGTGCGGGCTTGTGAAATAGTCTGCAAGCTTGTTAAAGCTTATGGCGAGAAGCACTCCTACGGCTACTGCATAGAACACCCTTAAATCTTGAGCATAATATAGTGCTAGAAAGAAGGTGCTTATTATGGATATAGCTGATGAAAGGTCATATGAGAAATCCATTGCCTTGAAAGCGTTACCTTTAGTCCAGCTTTCAGGCCACAAAGATACAAAGTATGTTCCAACAATAGTGCTTATAACACCAATAGCCCTAACAAGAAGTGGAAAAACAATCCATTTATAATCAAATGGGGTTATGGCCAAGCCAAGCAACATAGCAGAAACCATTGTAACTTCATATGATTCGAATATGTCTGCAGCCATACCGGCACAGTCTCCGACATTGTCGCCGACAAGGTCAGCTACAACAGCAGCATTTCTTGGGTCATCTTCGGGAATACCCTTTTCAACTTTACCGACAAGGTCTGCACCGACGTCAGCAGCCTTAGTATATATTCCTCCACCAACACGCATGAAAAGAGCTAAAAGTGTTCCTCCGAAACCAAATCCCAATAGAACTTCTGGAGCATCTTTTAGGAAGAGTATGAAGATTAATGTTCCACCAAAAAGACCTAGGCCGTCGGTCAACATTCCGGTTACGGTGCCGGAACGGTATGATATTCTTAAGGCATCCCTGAAACTCTTACCTGCAACATTTGAAGTCCTTATACTACCTTGAACAGCCATATTCATTCCAAGATAGCCTACAGAGGCTGAAAAGAAGGCTCCCATGAGGAAGGCTGCAGCTCTACCCAATGAGATTGAAAAGGGGGCGTTAGCTAATGCTGCTGAAGCATATAATATTACTGCGAGAACGCCTACAAGTAGAAGTATTGACTTAAACTGCCTTTTAAGGTAAGCGTTTGCACCCTGCTTTATGCCCTCCCAAACGTCAACCATCTTTCCAGAACCTTTAGGCTCTTTAAGAACCTGTTTTGCAAGAAGTGCTGCGTAAACTAGTGCTCCTATGGCCACGAAGATTACGCTATATAATGCTGTCTGCTCAAAGGGTGTGGGAACTTCCATGAGCTATCACACTAGAGGCCATCAAAATGCAGTATATAGAATTTTTGATTATTATGAATGTTTGAATTGAAAAAATTTTTAAATTAACTTTTTTGATTACCACTTGATTGCCTATTTTTAAATGCCCAATATGCAAAAAAGAGCTTGTTATAGAGAAGGATGTGGATAGGACCAAATTTTACTGTTACGACTGCAGTTTCATGTTCACAGTAAACGATGGTAGGGTTGAGAAAGCATATCTTAGACTTATGCTAGAATATG
>JACIWG010000046.1 GCA_014361085.1 Nitrososphaeria archaeon | reverse complement strand
ATCCAAGCTGGTATGATGGTATAACAGCTGGAAGAGGATGGATAGCTGTGGCACTAGTTATCTTTTCATCATGGAATCCATTATACGCGTTTTTTGGCGCATACTTTTTCGGTCTGGTTGGAACATTGAACGCTACCTTCCAATCAATAGGCTTCAGAATAATTCCAACAGACTTTTTTAGGACACTCCCATATCTCCTAACAATAGTTGTGCTCATAATATTCTCTTCAACTAGATTTCGTAGACGTAAAATGCCTGCATCACTTGGAAAACCCTACACAAGAGAACTTTAACACTATTATGTTAACAAAAGTTATATACTATAAAACTTTTTACTATATTGATTAAAAAATGAGTGTTAGTAGTTCTAGAAGAGGTTTTATAAGAGATGCTGCTTTCGCCATAGGCGGTGTCGCTATCGGTGCGGGATTAGGCTATTTAGCCTCTAGTGTAGGCCAAAAACCTGCAACAGTTACACAAACCATAACACAGACGGCAACAAAAACAGAAGTTGGTGAAAAGAAGGTTGTCGCAGGTTTCGTGTATGTGGGCCCTGTCTCCGACTACGGTTGGACGCATGCTCATGATGTGGGTAGGGAGTATGCAAGGAGCAAATGTCCATGGCTTGAAACAAGGATTGTGGAAAGTGTGGAGGAGGCGAAGGTTCAGGGTGCGATAGAAACTTTGATCGGCCAAGGTGCGAACATAGTCTTTACAACCAGCTTCGGATTTATGGAGGGTACCGCTGAAGCTGCTCAAAAGCATCCTGACGTATACTTTGCACACTGTTCAGGTTACAAGAGTGGTGCTGCAGGAAACGCTCCCCAGAACATGAGTGCATATTTTGCAGAATTTTATCAACTCTACTACCTTAACGGACTTGCTGCTGGTGCTGTAACAGAAACAGGTGTTCTAGGATATGTTGCAGCAGTACCTATTCCTGAAGTTATTAGGCACATAAACGCTTTTGTCTTAGGCGCTAAGGAGACTGCTAAGGCTAGGGGAAAGAACATTAAGGTTTATGTTCAATGGCTTAATGCCTGGTTCGATCCGGAAGGAGCTAATAAGGCTGCCACAAGTCTTGTAGAAAACAATAATGCTGATGTTCTAGCATTTACAGAGGATACTCCTACAGTTTTGCAGGTTGCAGAATCTTATCAGAAGAAGGGTAAAAGGGTTTGGAGCTTCAGCCACTACAGTGACATGAGCAAGGAGGGTCCAAACGCTCACCTAACAGGCCAGATTGTAAACTGGGGGCCAATATACGTTGACTTTGTCTCACAAGTTTATGCTAGAAGCTGGAGAAGTGTTGACATTTGGGCTAGAATAGGGGACTATATGCCCTACAAGTGGGCTAACCTTTCAAACCCGAAGATTGAATCAGAGGGTGCTGTCTATCTTGCACCATTAAATCCTGTAGTCCCAGAAGATGTTAGGTCGCTTATTGCACTAAGATGGGAGCAGATGAAAGAGCTTCTCTTTGAACCTTTCACTGGACCGATAAAGGATATGGATGGAAATGTTAGGATAAAAGATGGTGAAAGAGCAACACATGATATACTCTGGAACATGGACTGGCATGTTGAAGGTGTAGTAACACCGCTTCCAAAATAACTCTATCCCCCTCTTATATTTTTTAAGTTTAAAAGCATGTTCTATTGGAAAGCCTTTGATGGAAAAGAGGGAAGATTTTCTTTCTGGTAGAAGGATTAGGGCTGTTAAGCCAAAAAGTTTTTCTAGCATACTGGATGTTATCGAAAGCTTTGATTTTTCTGGAGCATATAATGCTGGAAGGCTTGCTGAAGCATGCAGAGTTTACGAGAAGATGGTTAAAGATGATACTACTATAGCTTTAACGCTTGCAGGAG
This sequence comes from Nitrososphaeria archaeon, assembly GCA_014361085.1. Lineage (GTDB taxonomy): Archaea > Thermoproteota > Nitrososphaeria > JACIWG01 > JACIWG01 > JACIWG01. The sequence continues at coordinate 9,366 of JACIWG010000046.1, read as the reverse complement.
CCTTTACACCAACAGGTTTAGGAAGCTATATTATTCATGCAATAGAAAGGGGTCTTGTTGATCTGATAATTTCAACTGGAGCAAACCTATACCATGACATGCATTTTGCCCTAGACCTTCCACTACATCAGGGTACATCAAATGTTGACGATGAAAAGCTTCTAAAGCATGGTATTGTTAGAATATATGACATATTTTTACCTGATGAAACCCTTTTTGAAACCGACAAGGCTGTCCAAAGGTTTGTTGAAGAATTGAGTTTGAAGGTTAAGTCTCCAATCTCAACTTCCGAATTCCATTACCTTCTCGGTAGATGGCTTCTCGAAAATGCTCCAAGGCCTGAAGAATCTATTCTTGCTACAGCAGCAAAATATAATGTTCCAGTATACACTCCTTCTCCTGGAGACTCGAGTATTGGCATGAATGTTTCGAAGGCTAAGCTTTTGGGTAACGGGATAGTTGTTGATCCAGACCTTGACGTTCTAGAGACAGCGGCAACCGTATACTGTAGTAAAAAAAATGGTGTTATTGTGTTAGGAGGCGGTTCCCCTAAAAACTTTTACTTTCAAACTCAGCCTATGCTTGACCAGATACTTGGTGTAGGTAGGGGTGGACACGATTATGTTATACAGCTTACCGTCGATGTTCCACAGTATGGTGGGCTGTCGGGTGCAACATTACAGGAGGCGGTCTCGTGGGGTAAGATTAGGCCACGTGAGGACGTGCGCAAGATTACAGTTTACATGGATATAACAGTTTCAGCACCACTTCTTTTCTCGTACATGTTCTCTAAAAACTATGAACATGCGCACAAGAACATTTACTTGAAAAGATTAGATTTTATAGAACGTTTGAAGGCAGCTTATATTAGGAGATGAAGTTTGCTTGGATCATAATACTAAAACTGTGTATCTTGCAGTAACCTTGATCGGCCTTGTAAGCATGATGGGTGACATAGTCTATGAAGGTGGCAGGGGTGTGATTCCATCATACCTGCAACTACTTGGTGCCTCAGCCTTCATAGTTGGACTTGTTTCAGGCCTAGGCGACTTTATAGGGTATGCTTTAAGGCTTGTAAGCGGCTACCTTTCAGATAAAAGTAGAGCGTACTGGCAATTTATGTTCATAGGATATGGGCTTATTATCGCAATACCAATGCTTTCTATAGCAAGCTTTTGGCCCATTGCTGCATTGTTTGTGATTATGGAAAGGCTGGGTAAAGCTGTTAGGGCGCCTGCACGTGACACGATAGTTTCTATCATAAGTAAGGGTGTTGGTGTAGGCAAAGCTTTCGGCCTACATGAGCTTATGGACCAGATTGGTGCAGTAATGGGTCCACTCATTGTTTCTACAATATTATATTTTACCTTAAACAACTATACCATAACCTTTGCAACACTCTTTATACCATACACGATTCTTCTTGTAACCTTATCTTATGTTTACCTTAAGGTTAGAAGTAAGGTTTTAGAGAACATGAGCTATGAAACCAGTAGTGGTGGAAAAAGTTTTTCTAAAGACTTCTACATCTATTCCCTAGCAGTGTTCACTAACGTTCTTGGACTTATCCCAGCCTCACTAATACTTTATAAGGCCTCCATAATACTTTCACCCTCTAAAATGGATTGGCTTGTACCCCTACTTTTTATGCTCATACAGCTTGTTGATGCTCCAACAGCTTTAGTGGCCGGAATAGTCTTCGACCGCATAGGAACCATCATATTAACTATACCATTTTTCCTCTCAATATTTGCAAGCTTTTTCACCTTCTACGCCCACAACCTAATGTTCCTGATCGTCTCATGCATATTTTATGGAATTGTTCTTGGCATGCAGGAGTCTGTTTACAGGGCTGCCGTATCATACTATGTTCCAAGAGATGTTCGAGGAACAGCATACGGTATATTTAATACTGTATACGGTGTCGGCCTCCTCTTTAGTGGAACACTCTTCGGCCTACTTTTAGATTTTAAAGCTGAACTCCTATACATAATCTTTTACACTACAATTATGCAGATTTTGGCACTACTGTGTCTCTTAAAAAGTATTAGAAAAAGGGGGAGTTTTGAGTAACCTATTCTATCCTCTTTAGAATCCTATAAAGTGCTTTCTCAGCCCTAGACATCTTGCATTCTTCAAAAATCTTCCAAAGTCTATTAAAAACAGGGGTTCCTAAAATCTGTTCCATTGTCCACTCTTTAGCGAAGCCTCCATCATAAATCTTATTCAATGTCTCCCTTATCTTCTCTTTAAGTTTTGGGTCACTATACATTTTCTGAGCGTTGGTAAGCTGCCCATACTGGCTTGTCCTCGAATGATATCTTAGCTGCTTAAAGAATCCCTTCTCCGCTATAGCCTGAAAGACTTCACTCCATTCGCCTGAAGCGTAGAGTTCAAGTAATGCTGCCTCAGATGATACACCATACTCTTCAGTCAACACTTCAAATGATGCTACCATTGAAGCTATAACGCTTGGTGCAAGAAACTGTTCACTGAATAAGTCGATCAACGTTTCCTCTTCAAAACTTGACTTCACTGCAACTCCTCCTGGAAGAAATGCTCCAATACCCTTCGCTAGAGAAAGTGCATAATCCCATGCCTTCCCTGAAATATCCTGGTGGACTCCCAATAGTACTGGATAACCTTTCCCCTTCACCATCACGACATCCAATATTCCAGCACCAATCATTCTAGGAGCAACAAGTATGATGTCAGAGTTTGATGCTGGCCTAATGTACCCGTATGTTATATTGTATCCGCTTGCAAAATCTATTACACAAAACTCTTTTTTCTCTATACTTGGCAAAACCTCTTTAGAGTAAACTTCTGGTGCAACCTCGTCTGGAACAAGTAACATTATAACATCAGCCAAACCAGCTGCCTCAGCAATATCGTAGACTTTGAAGCCATCTGATACAGCTTGATCCCATCCCCTGTCTCTAATGTTTCCAACAATAACATTCATGCCATTTAATTCCTTCAAAATTCTTGCTTGAGCTCTCCCCTGATTGCCATATCCTATGACGGCAATCGTCTTATCCTTCAACAATTTTAGGTCTCCATCTAAAAACAATCTTCCACTCATTTTTTTCTCACAAAGTCTACTCAATAATGCTATAAAAATTTATTTAACATTATTCTTGGTAGAAGTGTGTTAAGGAAGTGATGGTGATAATTTTTGAAATTTATAGTGTAGGCGAAAATGTATGGAGGGAAAGAAGCTAATAGAGGTTGTTAACGTTTCAAAGGTTTATAGGATGGGTGGAAACGAGTTTTGGGCTCTTAGAGACATTAATCTAGAAGTTTTTGAGAGAGAATTTTTGGCTATAATGGGCCCATCTGGTCACGGTAAGACTACCCTAATGAACATTATAGGATTATTGGATAAGCCTTCGACAGGCAAAGTATTTATTGATGGTGTAGACACTGCTAAACTAAATGATGATGAACTTTCGAAGCTAAGAAATCGTAAAATTGGTTTTGTATTTCAACAGTATAATCTTATAAACAGGATGTCTGTGCTAGAAAATATTGAAGTACCTCTTCTTCTACGAGGCCTTTCTAGAAGCGAGCGTGTAAGGTTAGCTATTAGGGCGATAGAAATGGCTGGCGGTGACAAGAGTTGGCTCAGTAAGAAGCCTAACCAGCTTTCTGGAGGACAGCAGCAGCGTGTTGCAATAGCAAGAGCAATAGTTGGCGACCCTGAAATAATTTTGGCTGACGAGCCTACTGGAAACCTTGATACTGCATCTTCAAAGATTGTGATGCAGACATTTTCTAGACTAAATGGTATTGGTAAAACTATTGTTATGGTGACACATAATCCTGAAGTTGCTTTATGTTCGAAAAGAATATTATATATTAGGGATGGTAGGATAAGTGGGGATGAAGTGCCTGACCCAACCAAATGCACACTATTGAAGTAAAATTTCATAATATATATAATGTGTTCGAATGTAAGATTTGGTGACGTATATGAGGCTTAATAAAATAATTTCAACAATCATAATAATTATCATATTACAAACCTTAATCTTTAACCCTGTTCCTGTAAAAGCCAAAAACACTTTCACATTCGTTAACTCTGTTTGGGGTTCACTTTCAAGTCCCCAAAAAGTTTATCCTGGAAGCTCAAACGTGAACCTTATACTGTCTTTTAGAAACGACCATAACCAAAGTTTGGCTAGCGTTTACATAACATTATATCTTCCAAATGGAATCGAAAGCTATGATGGCAAAAATAATATAACCTCAAGAGGCTATGTCCAAGAGGACAATTCTATAAGATATAATGTTGGCTCCGGAGAAATCTTTCAAGCAAACTTTATTCTCAACATATTAGATGATGTTGAACCTAAAGAATACAATTGTACAGCATCAATAGAATATTATATCAGCCCCTACAATGTTGGAGAGGAGAATGTTACAGTTTGGTTTACTGTAAGCTCTTTTCCAACATACAGTTTCAACTTTATAGAATCATATTGGACAACTTCATCAGGCTATAGGGTGAACGGTTCAAGTGGCGCTAGAAACCTTAACCTTAACCTTGTACTAAAAAATTTGGGTGAAGACACTGTAAACAGTGTTTCAGCCAAACTGTATTTGGGCAACAGCTTCTATCCCCAAACTTCTACATCAAGTGCAAATGATGTGGGAAAAAATGAACTGTTCACTCTAACATTCAATCAAGTCTCTATACCGGTTACAACAGGCCCTGGAACATATATTCTTAACCTTGAACTCAACTGCACATTTCAGGGATACGGTAACGCTGTAAGCATGCAATCGTATATGGTCCAAGTGGCCGTTGATGTTATGGCACCATCTTCCCCAAACCTTAGGCTTGTAAAAGTTTCTTGGCGAAACTATGAGAAAGCATATCCTGGAGCAAGAGCAATATTCTTGGATGCTACAGTCCAAAATTTTGGAGAATACATTATAAGCGAATCCCTTATCAGACTACATCTTCCAAAAGGTTTCACCGACACCTTTGGCAAGAATACTGTTAACACAACATCATCTGCATCGATTGGATATGGCGAGTTTACAACATATTCTATTGGCCCAATATATGTTGGCTCAAATATTGTTCCAGGAATATATTATGGAAATGCTACAATAGAATGTGTTGGCTCCAGAGACAATTCTCAGCTTCTTCTAGTACAGAATATTACCATACCACTTATAGTGAGCAAGTATACTCCAAACCTTGATGTTTCAAGTGTTGAATGGCTTTATGGTGGACAGCCGGCTGTAGCTTTACCTGGTGCACAGAACATACAGCTTTCTATAACATTAGTGAACAGAGGTGAAGAAAGCCTTTCCGGACTTTCAGCTTCACCAACACTACCCGAGGGCTTCAAGCTTTTAGGCGAAAATGTTTTTTCTGGCCCAGTTTCTTCAGGCTCATCTTTCTCAATATCCTTTTACCTAAACATTAGCCAAGGAGTTAAGCCAAACAACTATATTATACCTGTAGCCTTAACCTTTAACCTTAACCCAACATCCTCTAACACAATAGTTTCCTCAGGTTTTATGGTTCCAGTTTGGGTTGAGGATCCCAAGAATTTTGATTCAGAAGTTAAATTGGTTAACGTATTCTGGGGCACATACGGTAACCCAATAACAGTTTATCCTGGGTCAAAGTTTGTTCCATTAACAGTTGAAGTTGCAAACTTTGGCTTTTACACGGTTCACGGCCTACATTTAAAACTTTACACTCCAGAAGCTTTTGAAACTATTGTTGGACAGGTTGATTTTTCAGCAAGCATGCCGACTGGAAGTTTTTCAACATCAACCTTCTACTTGAACATAAAGTTTGAGGCTTCACCTAAAAAATATAATATTACATTACAGGAAAACTATTTCATAAGCTTATATGGTGCACAGATTCTGAGGACAAGAAATCTTACAGCGGAAGTTACGGTCTTCGAGCATTCCATTAAACAACCCTACGTCAAGATTTTATCATGTGGTTGGGGGAACGGTTACCCAGTTTATCCTGGCACAGAAAATGCTACATTAAATGTTGTAATATCGAATCAGGCTCCATACTCTATTTCAGGAATTTATGCGATTTTGAAGACTCCTAAAGTTTTTAGTGAAAGCTGGTTCGAGGGCTTGAAAGCCTACGTTTCTGGGCCGTTGGCGCCTTGGCAGACGACAACATTATCCTTTAAACTTAATATTGGATCCAACACTCTGCCAAAAGATTATCCTGCAAACCTGACAATAGAGTACACGCTCCTATCTGGAGGAAATAATGTTAGGGTTAAGGAAGAAAATATTTTACAGATAAAGGTTAACATGCTTAATCCACCTGAACACGTTTACTCTAGCTGGGTAAGGTATAGTCCGGGTCCAGGAAATAAGGGTGCACTACTCCTACTGGTCTTCAGAAACAGTGAAGTGCCAATAATGCGTGGTACATATGTTACAGTAACTTTACCCAAAGGATTCAAGTCCACAGTTACAGGAAGCGAAAAAGTTAATGTTACACCATCATCATTTTCCCCTACAACACAGGTACAGGATATCTTAAGCCTCTTTTCAGGCCAAACCTTCACCTTTGCCCAAAACCTTCCAACACCGCAAGCCCAGATTGGGAAGGGTGACCTATTAGCCGTACCATTACAGGTTGATGTTGAACCTAAAGCATCGCTTGGACAATATTATCTTTTTGCAGAATTCAATTTTATTGACCAGTGGGGTTGCATGCAGAAGACTGTTTCAAGAGCATCCTTTACACTCTTAGGCTCTACAAATATGGTTGAAGTTGTTGAAGGCAAGTCTAAACTTTTTATAGGGTCCAGGAGTGCTGTAATAGAGCTTTTTATAAGAAATAATGGTACAGCCCCACTTAGGGACGTTTACGTTGCCATCGGTGGCGCGCCACAGGGTATTGCCGTATCTTCTTCAGTCAAATATGTTCCAGAAATAGGTCCAAAGTGTGAAGTTAACTTAACCTGGCTTGCTTCAGTTAACCCTCAAACACCATACACGGGGTCTCTTCCAATACTTGTTGTAGTAAATTTTGCTGACCAGCTTGGTTACAGGAGAACCTTCAACCAGACTGCAATAATCTATGTTGAAGGTATTGTAGAATTAAAGCTTATGGACACCACAGTTTCTCCTCAAACAATCTATTCTGGAGAAACTCTGACAGTTTCCACTACAGTATTAAATCTTGGAACATATAAAGCAAAAAATGTTGAAGCAAATGTTGTTGGAAGCTTTTTGGAAAATGTTACTGGAAGCTACACCTTTGTAGGCGATGTTGATGTTGGTGCACAGGTTCCAATAAGCCTTCAGGCTCGTGTAACAGATGTGATTGGAGAGAGAACCCTATATCTGATAATAAGGTATAGGAATGTGTTTAATGAGCCTATAACTCAAGTCTATCCAATAAATGTTACAATAGTTTCTAAGCCCACTACAATTACTACAACAAGAATTCCTTTAGTAGAATTTATTGACACATATAGGGTTATCTTCATCCTACTGATTTTAGGCTTTCTTGTTGCAAGTGGAATCCTAATCTATAGACTTTATCAGAGGGCTAAGAAGGCTGCTGTGTGAAGTAGGCTATGATGAAGGTTGCTGACATACTAAGGTTTGCTCTCAGCATACTTACGGAGAAGAAGGTTAGGGCTATTTTAACAATTATTGGAATCGCTATCGGCCCCGCATCTATGGTTACAATAATTGGGACAACTCAAGGCTATTCTCAGACAATATTGTCTCAGCTGACATCTTTAGGCGGTAATGTTATTGTAGTGTTTCCTCAAAGGGGTTACTCTATAACCGACACCATGGTTTCAAGTGTTGAAAAAATTGATGGTGTTAGGCAGGTTGCACCCTTTTATGTTACAGAGGCAGTCTTTAGGAAAGCTGACGGTTCACAGGAGAAGGTTCAAATTTATGCAACTGACTTAGAAGTGATCTTCGAAACACTTGGTAACCTTAGGTTTGAGGACGGTGCCCTGCCACAGAAAACTATGGTTACATCTGCAGCTGTAGGCTTTGATGTTATAAGGTCTAAGGATGGGAAAAAGTTGTATGATGTTGGAAATGCTATAACAGTGAAAATTCCAGTCTTTAAGGAGGACAAGTTCGAGTTCAAGAGCGTTTCCCTAAGGATCGTTGGCGCTCTACAAAAGTACGGTAACGCCCTTCTAGTCAACCCTGACCTCACAATATTCCTTCCATTGAGTGCTGGAAGGTCTGTTCTTGGAATGTCACAATATTCTGGACTCTTTATCGTTTCTGTAGACAATAGTAAGGTTGACTACATTTCAAAGCAGATTAAGGACAAATATCGTGACCTGGTTCAGGTTATAGCCTTCCAGCAGATTGCTAGTACAATTAACTCTATAGTGGACGTACTAGATTTCCTGCTCTTCACCCTCTCAACTTCAGCTTTTGCTGTTGCCATAACTGGCACCATGGCTACAATGTTCACTTCAATAATAGAGAGGACTAGAGAGATAGGGGTGCTGAAGGCCTTCGGATTCTCAAGCAAGACTGTGCTCGTACTTATTTTGGCTGAAGGAATAATAATGAGCATGATAGGCGGTGTTATAGGTGTAATATTGGGTGTAGTTGGTGCATACTCTCTTTCCACAATGGGCTCCTTTAACGTCTCGGGTGCTGTCTCATTTTCTATTAAAGCTGAACCGCTAATAAGCCCTCAACTTGTAATCCAGTCACTTGGCATGGCCATACTCGTTGGCAGTGTCGGCGGTCTCATACCAGCGTACAGGGCTTCAAAGGTTCAGCCGATAGTCGCATTACGATATGAATAGCTTATTGAGGTCTGGGCCTATCAAAGTATATGCTTTTTCCAGTTGCAGAAAGCGGTAAACCTAAAACAAGGTCTGCATCAATAAGATTAAGCTTTTTAACAGCCAAGCCAACAGTATACATGATCCTATTATCTATTCCAAGTATTGAAGCCAATTTTACTGCGGATCCTAAAGCTATCCCCAAGTCGACAATAGGATAAACACAATTTGGTCCAACAAAATCTCCCCCTCTTCTCTCCACCTTCCTGAATTCGGTACAGTCTTTATACCCGCATGCTCCACAATTTAGCTCCCTCGGTCTAGACCCTTTGGCTCCAAAAACTATTACAACAGAACTGTTTCTCACATTATCCGCATCTCTTTTAAACCACCAAACATTTCTTTCTGAGGCAAGTTCTTCAAGCTTTTTTGCAACCTCCTCCTTTTCTTGGTCAGACAATATTTCTATAATGATGTCGTCCATTCCCCTTGCTTTTGGTGCAGTCCTAGCTGTAGTTGCAAGTTCCTTTGCAATCTCCAATAAAACATCCTTTTTTATAGACTCAAAGGCTACTGGCAT
>JACIWG010000045.1 GCA_014361085.1 Nitrososphaeria archaeon | reverse complement strand
ATTAGACAAAATTGGCTTAAAAGAGGCTGAGGAATTGAATAAAATGTTTTTGAAACTTTCTAGAACCCTGAACCCAACCCTTTTCACATTCAAGGGAAGATATGAGCAAGATTATGCTGTAGACGAACCATACATTCCTGCACTTTCAAAGATTATGGAGCTTGAAAAACTTGACGAAAACCTTTCAAAATTCTTAATGACAACATTGGTAAGAGAGAGAAACAGGGTTTCAGACACGTTAGATGAAGCAATTAGTTTAGTGGAAGAAACTTTACATAAGATAATTGGGTAGGAGAAACTGCATTAGAAAATATCTTAATTTTTTAAAAGAAAAGTTTTTAAACATGTATTTGATATAAAATTGTAAATGTCCATCCTTGTATTAGAAAAGATTTTGGCTGAACTCGAAATCACGTTAGAAGAAGATGAGAAGAAGATTTTGTATGGTGAGTTACTTAGATGTTTTGGCATAATCGGAGGATACGGTGAATGTGAGAGGCTAGAGAAACTATGGAATGATCCAGTATATAATAGGGAGATAAGAAGATATATTGAGGCTTGGGTTGAGTTTCGTAAAAAAAGGAGGACTGTTGAAGCTTACGCCTAAAAATTTTATAAAAAATGGATAGAAAATGTGTTACGCTTAGCCTATCTTAAGTTTAATAAAGGCTGAAGGAAATGGAATGTCAAGCATTCTAATAAGACCAGGTTTAGAGCTTAGGACCTTAGGTATCATGTTTATTACCATGGCTGCGGTTGCAATATCTCCAGCAGTTCCACAGCTCCTCCATGCTATTGGAGGTTCACCCTCAATTCTTATCTCCTCAAACTCTTCTCTTCCCACTTCAGCGAAAAGCTCTATTTTAATGAACTCTTTCCCGTTAAGGTATCCGATTCCGTATCCATGTATTCCTGAAACTTGGCCGACTGAAATGTTAAAGTAATCGGTTTTTAATGGTCTTTCAGCAACTAACGGCTCCTGTCCTTCCACTATCCTATCAAGTTTTATTCCCAGCGCTGTAGCAAGCATGTCAATGGATTCAGCGTATCCAACATGTGCTGTAATCTGACCCCTATTTAGCAGTTCATTAAATTCGTTAACAGACAGGCTTAAGCCATACTTTTTCTGGAAAGAAAACCTTCTCTTTGAAGCATCCAATGATCTTATTGCATGAATTTTTTCAACTTTTGTGCAGCATGCTGTTAGAGTTGCAGGTAATGTGTCGAATATGAAGCCTGGGTTCACGCCTGTTCCAAGTACTGTAACACAATATTTTTTTGCCAACTCGTCAATTAATGTAGCCATTTCTGGATACCGGTACCATGGATTACATAATGTTTCAGAAGTAGATATTATGTCAGCGGTTGACTTTATGCATCTAACTAGCTGGGGATAAATTTTATCAAGATATGTTGAAGTAGAATGTAATACTATGTCAACATTATTGTTTTTTAATACTGTTTCAGAGTTTATGTCATGTTCTACTAAAACACCGACTTTTTTATCCCACTGCAGGACTTCCCCCAAGTCTTTTCCAACCTTTTCTGGAGCAATATCGAATGCGGCAACCAAGTTTAGGTCCTCTCTTTCCAGAACCTTTTTAGCTATAAGGGATCCTATAGGTCCAAGACCATATACTGCAACATTAACTGGCATAACATGGCATAATAAAGTTGAATATATAATAATTTTGAAGATTATAAGCTTGTTTTCTGAAGGTCTCCTCTCGCCCTCAAACTTTCAACATTATGTACGTGAACATGCTCTCCTACCTCAATGTCTCTGCTCGCCCTTCCTATCACTTCACCATATTTGATAACATATTCTCCTCGGGGTATTCTTTTTAAAGCAAACTTGTGCCCAAAAGGTATGTCGGAAATCAATTGAATCTTATATACAATCGATCCAATAGTTACCTCAACAGTTTCACCCTTGTTTAGGTTCGCTAGTGCAGAGGCTACATTATCTTTTTCATCAACTACTATTGCCTTTCTTTGAGACATCATATCACCGGCCCCTTCACGTAAATGTTGAAAAATTTTTCATAGGCTAATATTTCGGCCCTAGTACGCTTAAATTTTGCAACATCAATAATCTCATTAAAAAGTCTTTGGGCTGCTTCCTGCAAACTTTCTCTACCATAGAATACTGGACTCAAGTCAACATCGATATGCTCATTTAATCTTGCACAAACTTCAGGATTTCCTGAAAACTTGATGACAGGGACTATGGGGAAACCTTGTGGAGCGCCTAAGCCTGTAGTGAATAAGATTATTTGGGCGCCTCCAGCAGCAAACCCTGTTAATGCCTCCATTTCACGACCTGGACTGTCCATAAAAATTAGTCCCCTTTTCGATGGAACGTCACCATATCCTATTACATCAACGAGCTTAGATGTTCCTGTCTTGCATATTGCACCTAAAGATTTTTCCTCTATCGTTGTTATACCTCCCTTTATGTTTCCACCAGTCGGCTGCCCACCTCTCATATCAACACCCATGGACATAGCCCTCTTCTCCATTTCCTCAATAGCTGTAAACATTTTTCTTGCAACAGTATCATCTACAGCCCTTTTTGCTAGAATATGTTCTGCACCAATTATTTCAGTTGTTTCACCAAATATTACTGTACCACCTTCCCTAATAATCATGTCAGCAACCCTTCCTGCAACCGGATTAGATATTATACCAGATGTAGAATCTGATGCACCACACTTTATTGCAACCTTAATGTTAGAAAAGTCAACCTTTGTTCTAGAAACCTTTTCAGCCTCATCACACATTTTCTTAACAATTTCTGACCCCCTAGAAATAGCATGAGATAATCCCCTTTCCTGAACCCTAATAACCTCAACATTTTTTACAGAGGAAATCTTATCTGCAACCCTATCTGCATCAACACTTTCACAGCCTAAACTTACAAGTAGGACAGAGTAAACGTTAGGGTTTAAAGCAAGATTTACAAGAACCTTCTCAACCAAATCTATGTCCGGTGGAGTCTGTGCACAACCTTGAAGGTGAACAAGAAGCTTTGCCTTAGGATAAATTTGCACTATCCTCTCAGCAGCATCACCAGAACAGCCTACAGTTGCCATTACAGCAACATAATTTCTAACACCAACTCCATTTACTCTATCATAGCCCAATATTTCCATACACAATTCCCCTAAAATGAGACATTTAGATTTTTCTAAAAAAACACTTTACTGTAGCTTAGGTTCAGATTTCATTTTTTAAAATTGTCATATACTCTCTAACACCATTCTCTAAACCATATCTAGGATAGTATCCAAGCTCTTTATTGGCTAAACTGATATCAAGATACTTTGCCCTCTTAGGCCAACCTTCAACTTGGCCTGAACCAATATCTATAGCCTCATAGCCTACATAATCGTTAACTATTTCAGCCAAATACTTTAAAGTATACGACCTGCCTGAAGAAATATTATATATTTTGTGAGGAGACTTTTTAGTTAAGTATGCTAAAACTACACCATGCGCCGCATCTTTTATGTAAGTGTAATCGAGTTCTGAGTCACCCCCTTTATCAATCTTCAATTTCTCATTCTTTAATGCTTTAGTAACAAATAGGTAGAGAACACTTATTGGATGGACTGGAGGCCTAAACGCTTCCTCTACAGAAGACACCGTCTGCGAAAGACCATGACCATATAAGAAGTAGAGTCTTGTTGTAATAAAGTCGATACCATACGTGTTAGCATACTGTTCACCCATCATTTCTCCAGCAGCCTTTGTCATACCATAAAGGTCTGTAGGCTTTATAGGCATACCTTCTCTAGCACAACCTTCAATTTGACCATAAACGGCACCAGAGCTTGTGAAGACAACCTTTAGGTCATTAACTCTAGCAAGTTCAAGTACATTAAGAGTGCCATTCACGTTAGTAAATATGCTTAAGAGAGGATTTGATACAACAAACTTGTAGTCAACAAAGGCTACAGTATGTATAATTCCTTCAACATCAAATTCCTTGATGACTTCTAAAAGCTTACCATAATCTAATATGTTTCCATAAACGAAATTTATTTTGTTTTCTAAATGTTTCAAAACAAGAGGATTTTTCGGATATGAGACATCAAATAATATCACTTTATCCATTTTATACTCTTCTACAAGCTCATTTGCAACATGGGAGCCAACAAGACCACAACCGCCAGTAATTAGAACCGACATATCCCAACATTCATAACCTTCCCTTATATTTATTTTCTACCTATAATTTATGCTTTGAGACCCTTCGAATATTTTATCACAAACAAAAATATTGTGAGAGGAAAAAACGCTGTACCAAAAAACACTAAATTAAGAGGCAAAAATGTTACAAGTATTGAGGCTATAAAGGGGCCGACGGCGTTTCCAAAATCGAATGATGTGAAATAAACGGTATTAATCGTATAAAGTTTTTCGCTAGGAGAATTCTTTGAAATAATTAGAGCAGTTATAGGATATATGAATCCATGACCCAGCCCAATTAATGCAAACTCTAGAATAAAGACTTCAAAAGAGTTGGAAAAGCTAATCAAGGAGAACATAAAAATTGAGATGGCTAAAGAAAATGTTAACACCTTTTTCAAAAAACCACCTCCATTTCTTTTCACCAATATTACTCTTGCAACCAATGAAAGTATAAAGAAAATAAAAAATAGTGATGTAATGTCGTAGTCGTTTAAGCCAAAGTTCTGTTTAGCAAAAGGTGGAATATAGGATATTATTGTACCATAAATGAGCGCGTAAGCAAAATATGATAATGTACTAATTATAAACCACTTTTCTTTGACAAAAAGGAAATCGTTCAATCCAATTTTATGAAATACAAATTCAGTTTTTTTTAAACCAACACTTCTAGTAGTATAGAAGGCGAAAAGAAAGGATACGGCTACTATAATTGCAACTATTGCAAAGGTTTTTGGGATGTCAAAAAAGAGTGTACCCAGTGTTCCAACCAGAGGCCCTAATATTAGTCCTATAGCATTAAATGCTGTCGCCATACTAACAGAATAGGATTGGAGACCTTCATCTGCAATTAGAGAGGCAAAAGTTAAGCAGGCAGTGTTCGCGAACGCAAAACCAACACCATGTAAAATTCTAAACAGGAACAAAATTTCTAAAGAATGTGCAAAATCATACATTGTAATCGAGAAAGCAATGAAAACTATTCCAAGTAAGAAGATATGCTTCAAATATTTTTGGCTTATAAAGATTCCTGATAAAATTTTAGAAAGGGCTGATGTAAGATAGAAGAAGGTGAAGAGGTAACCTAATTGAAGTTTTGAAGCACCAAAATATTGCATGGCATAAAGAGACATTAACGCATTAACAGCCTGTGTGCTGGTAACAATCAATGCGGAAGTGATAGAATTTGATAGTATAATGTTCTTCAAAAGCGTCCACAGACTTTGGTCAAAAAAGTTTGCTAAAAAGGATTTTCTACGGCAAGTAAACTTTATAAAGTATAAGGTGTAAAGTATACTTGCAAAATGAAAGCTAAAAGTATAGAGGATGTTATTAAAAAGTTTTTGTTGGAGAGGAGACAGAAAATTTTGGAAGAAGTTTTGGTATAGATAGGGGGAGAATAAAGCCCTTTACAGAAAGTGATCGTGGTAAAGATAGTCGTTGACACATATGCTTGAATAGAACCTTTTTCGGGAACAGATAAAGGAAAAATTGTGAAAGAGAAATTAGTGGAGTGGATGAAGTTTTTACTCAGACATTGTATTAGCTGAACTTGCCCGCAAACGTTATAGAGAAAATTTTGATTTAGACACAATAGTAGACCGCCTTTCTAAAGTATGTAATGGGATAGTCCAAATTTTTTAGCTTAAAAAAATTTTTCCATAACTTTTGATGGTTTTAATAATTCTAGGTTTGAAAGGTAATATATGCTTGTTTTTAACCTACTGTTGGGTTGCCTAAGAAAGAGTTCAGCTTTCCCTTCCTAATAATTAAAACTGAAAAGGGTGTTTCATTACTTAATAGTATGAGTAGAACTTGGATCGCCAAGAAGACGGGTTGGATGTTTGTAATATTCTTGCCAATGCTTGCTGCTATAACATTCTATTTTACTATCTCGAGTATTATTAATATTATTTCTAACCCGCTCGTTGGCCAAGTGATTAGACAACTTGGGCCTGCAATAAATTTGCCTTGGCCTGGAATAAACCCATACTTGCCTATAGTTTATGGATGGATAGCCCTTTTTGTTGGAATGGTTGTTCACGAGGTTGCACATGGTGTCCAAGCAAGGGTTGCTGGAGTGCCTGTAAAGTTTGTTGGTATAATACTTCTATTAGTTCTTCCTATTGGAGCCTTTGTTGAATTAGATGATAAGGAGTTAGAGAAGTCTGGGCTGAAAAAGAGTGCAAAAGCCTTGGCAGCGGGTCCTGGAACAAATTTTGTTACAGCGGTAGTATCTCTAATACTTTTACTTCTAATCGTTTCATCCCTTCAGCCTGTTGTGGACGGGGTTCTTATTACTCAAATGAACATGGAGGGGCCTGCTTATAGGTCTGGAATCATGCCTGGAGACATAATTACTTCTGTAAACGGCCAAAATGTTAGCACAATAGAAAGTTTCATTAGTGCTGTGGAACCATATTATAGGCCTGGCCAAAATTTGACTCTAACCATCGCTAGAGAAGATAGGACACTTAATTTTACATTTACTTTGGCCGTTAATCCAGAAAATAGTAGTAGAGGCTATATGGGAATACATGGTTACCTTTCTCTTAGAGAAGTTTTAGAAAACTACTATAGTGCAGTCCTCAGGTTTCCTTCAAGAGATGTAATGGTTTACATGCTTATTCCAACTCTACCATGGGCTTCAACATCCATACCCTTTTCTGAAACACTCTACAGGCACTATACTTCCACACTTTTGGGATCAAGCTACCATTATCTCGTTAACCTTCTTTATTGGATTTGGTTCTTGAACTTTAATCTGGCAATATTTAATGCACTACCACTTTACCCCCTTGATGGAGGAATCGTCTTCAAATTCTTTTGCAAAAAAATATTGGATAAGAGATTAAGTGAAAAGTGGATAAATCTAATCGTTTATACTCTTACATTTATTTTAGCTGGAATGATCATATTAATGATTGTTGCACCATACATTAGCTGAAAAAATTATTCTGTTATAAAAAATAAATTTTTTATAACACTGTAATGGACGTTCTTTGACCATGAATTTAAAGGTAGCAAACAACATTTTTGACCTAATAGGTGAAACACCTCTTATTAGAATAAACAAGCTTACGGGTCCAGAGGATGCAACATTATATGCCAAACTAGAATGGTACAATGTTGGAGGTTCTGTTAAGGATAGAATGGCATACTATATTATCCGTTATGCTGAATCAGCAGGCGTATTAGATGGCGATAAGATTATACTTGAGGCCACATCAGGAAATACTGGTATAGCTTTGGCCATGATATGCGCATTTAAGGGGTACAAGCTCACACTTGTTATGCCAGAATCTGTTTCAGTTGAAAGGAGAAAGATCATCAGAGCCTATGGCGCGGAACTGATACTTTCACCTGGAGAAAAGGGTACTGGGGGCGCTATAGAGTTGAAGGAAAAGCTTCTCAGAGAAAATCCTGAAAAATATGTTAGTGTAGACCAGTTCAGTGACCCAGCAAACATTTTAGCACACTATGAAACTACAGGCAAAGAAATTATAGAGCAGACTGGCGGCAAAGTGGACATGATTGTTGTTGGAATAGGCACAGCAGGAACAGGTGTAGGAACTTCCATGAGAGTTAAAGAGTTTAATAAGGGTATTAAGGTTATAGGGGTTACTCCGAAGATTGGATTTTCTATACAGGGGCTTAGAAATCCGAGTGAACCATATCCTACAAAACTTTTTAGGAAAGAATGGTTTGATGAAATCGTTGAAATAGATCCTTTGGAAAAGGAGGAAATTTTTGAAGTCGCAAGAAATGTGGCTAGAATGGAGGGTATTCTGGTAGGGTTAAGCTCGGCTGCAATAATGTATGTTGCCCTAAAGAGGGCGAAAGGTGTGGGAAAAGATAAGACTATAGTCGCAATATTACCAGATAATGGTCTAAAATACCTTTCAACCGAACTCTTCCTATAAATTTTCACAATAATTTAAATACCATCTTTTAAGCTACATGATATGGATGACTATATCCCACACCCTTTTAGAAAATTTGGAAGAGAAAATTAAGTATGCTTTTTTAAAGGTGTTCAGGGACCAGATAATTTCTATAGTTTTATATGGCTCATATGCTAGAGCAGAACCTAAACCTTACAGTGACATTGACCTTCTGATAGTTGTTAGAGAGTTACCTGAAGATCGTATGAAGTTACATGCACTTCTAGACAATGTTGAAGAAAACTTGAAAGAATTGTACTCGATGCTTGAGGAGAAAGGTTACAAGCCAATACTTTCACCCATAATATTGGATATTGATGGTGCGTCAAAAATTAGGCCACTATATCTTGACATAATTTTTGACGCAAAAATCTTATATGATGAAAAAGATTTTATCAAAAACGTTTTCGAGAAACTGAGACGAAGGCTTGAGACACTTAATGCTGAACGCAAGAGATTGGGAAACCTTTGGTATGTTATCCTAAAAAAAGATTATAGATTTGGTGAAGTGATAGAAATTGAATAACATTGAACTGGCATCATCATATGTGACGGAGGCGAGAAGAAGGCTGAGGACGGCGGAGAACGCTTTAAAAGAAAACGCGTTCGCATACTGTATAAGACAGTCTCAGGAGGCAGTGGAGTTGGCGCTGAAGGCAGCGTTAAGGCTTGTAGGAATTGAGCCGCCTAAGGCTCATGATGTTGGACCAATACTTTTATCTGAAAAGGAAAGGTTCCCTAAATGGTTTCAGGAACATATTCCTGACGTGGCTGGAACATCAAGGTGGCTGAGAAGGGAAAGGGAGCCTTCAATGTATGGTGATGAAGAGCTTGGACTCCCTCCTACAAAACTTTATACAGAAAATTATGCTAGAAAGGCTTACGTTTCAGCTAAAGAGGTTATAGAATGTGTTGAAAAACTTTTTAATGAATTCAATATAGTTTCCTAAGCTTTACAGGTTATCTTAAATTTTTAAGCCTCTAGTAGGGTGAAAAGTGTTAAAGAACATGCTCCGACAGATAACAGGATTATCGCCTCAACAGCAAACTTAATTCTTTCACATTTAATATGTCTATAGGCTAGCAGATTTAGTCCTGCAACAGAATGAACCAACACTAAAATTGCTAAAATATAGTTTAACGGTGATATGGTATGCAGCCACATGCTTTCAGGATAGGATATTAATCCAAGAGTAAGGTTTTTAACAACCTCAGATTTAATGAGTCCCTTTCCAGAAAGGTATGAGAGATAAAAGCATATTATAAGAGGTATGGAAGTGTATTCGACAAGCATATAGTAAACTTTTAGCCTAGACAACATTATCCTCTCATCCTCAAATAATATTTTCTCAAATCATCTTCATCTATTTCATAAAAATGTTTTGGTACTCCAACAGGTATAACATATAAGGGGTTCTCATTAAATTGAGCGCCTACAACATTCTTCACCTCCTCATCATAGAATGCGCCTACAACGACAGCGCCAAGCTTCAGTGCAGCTGCCATAAGGTAAACATTTTGGCCTACATGACCATTCTCCATGTAAACATACCTGTAACCTCTTTCACCATAAACTTTAGTAGTCCTCTCGTATACAGCGCATAAAACAATATTCACCCTAGCATCTCTAACCCAACCCTGATTTAAGGAAGCTTTGGCTAGGGCATCACGCAAGTCACCTTCCCTAACCAATGAAATAGAATGTGTTTTACCAAAGTACTTGTAAGAGCCGGCTGGCAAATATACTTCATTCTCCACAAGAACACATTCTCTACCTACAACAGCATAGACTTCAAGCGGATAGGTTCCACCAGCACTAGGACAAGTCCTAAAACCATAATTAAATTCTGTAACACCCTGAGCAGCCCATAAGAGCATAGAAAGTGCGTCAACTGTTATTGGTTTATCTAAATAGTCTCTAATAGAACGCCTACATGCAATAGCCTTCTCTAACATTATGTTGCTAGAAAATTTTGGTAACGGAAGCATATAAGACTGTCCAATAGATGTTGGAGCAGAAGTGGTAAATGGCGTTCTAGATGATAAAAAATCTTTTACGAAAAATGCTATAGCACCACCTACAACTATTGCACCTATACTAATAAACTTTAGAAAATGTCTTCTTAACCCATTAACGCTGACCAATTTATATCAATTATTTTGATGTATATTCTTTAGTATAAATGTTTTATTTTTAAAGCTATCCTTTTGGTGCAATGTGAAAGAATATTCCAGTAAGGAAACTTACAACCATGACAAGCAGTACAAGTGAAGATATTGCAACAAACTTGTATTCTTTGTTTATAAAAAATGTGATTAAGGCAACAACAACCCTAAGATAGGGTGTAAGAATTAATACTCCAGCACCAGCAAAAGCAAGAAAGTAAGCTATTTGAGAATATGATGGGAAAAGCAAGTCTATTGAAAAGGCTAGCCCAAATAGAATACTGCTTACAATTACTCCGCCTATTAAAACAAGATATACAGGCTTATTTATGTCCATTCTCTCACACCCCTATTAAATTAAAGGTAACCATATGCCTGTAGTAAGCAGTATTCCTTTGCCAAGCATATTGTAGCCGATGTAGCACATTATAACGAAAAATAGGATTTTTAACCACTTAACTTTAAGCTTGTTCATTATAGCCGTTCCAACAGCAGCACCAAGCATTGTACCCAAGGCGGCTGGAGCAACATATTCCAAGTTTAGAAGACCGCTGACATAATATAATATGGCACTCGTAGCCGCTGTCACACCAATCATAAACTTGCTCGTTGCAACAGCAACCTTAAGAGGAACGTTCATGAAAACGTTCATCGCAGACACTTTAAAGACACCACCACCTATACCGAGTAAACCTGAACCTAAACCTGCAAAAAATGAGATTATCCAGCCTATGAAAGAGTTTTTTATAAGATATTCAATTTTGCGATTTATGCTTTCATCAAAATAGTCTCCTTTTAAAGACAAGTATTTAGAGACTCTATCCTGAGAAACTTTTAGAAAATCGTTATTAGACATTTTTCTAACCTCCTTTCTTACTGAAAGGATCTGGGATATTGCAAGATAGAATGCCAATAATGCGAAAACAATATACAAGTATTCACCTGCAACAAATAGTACAAGAAGGGCACCTATAAAGGCGCCTAAAGTTGTGGACGTTTCTAGAAACATTGCTAAACGGATATTGGTTATCCTCTGCTCAACATATGATGAGCCTCCAGAAATGCTTGTAGCGACAACTGTTGTAACACTTATGGC
>JACIWG010000044.1 GCA_014361085.1 Nitrososphaeria archaeon | reverse complement strand
TTCTAGGAAGAACCTATCTTTTTTGGACATTGTTTCCTCGACTTTGGGCAAAAAATACTAGTATATAAACATCTAACTTCTAAAATGAATGTTACGAGAATTTTTAAATTATCTTTCCATGAACAGAATACTTGAAATTAGTTAGTAAACGTTAACACTCTATCAGTTAACTTTTGGGCAAAATTTAAATGATGTGAGAAATAATATATTTAAATGAATATTGTGGAATTAGATACGAGAGGCAGGCTTACACTCCCATCTGAAATAAGGTCCAAGGTTAAGGCTAAAAAATGTATTGTAGTACTAGAAGGCGATTCTATAAGACTAATTCCACTTATGGACCTTCCAAAATTAAAGGGGTTAATCATATTCCGTGGAGCATTGAAGAACTTGAAGAAGCTGGTGAACAGTTTGTCCCCAAAAGAGATGCTTAAGGGTAGATTTCTTCTTGACGCTGATGTCTTCCTATCCTATATTGGTGGCGGTCTACTTGTAGACCATGCTGAGAAGATTATTAAACTTATAGCTGATAGGATGATAGAGACGTTTGTATCGTCAATGCTTTATGATAACGTTATCTCCGCATTATGTTCTAAGGGATTGGACATTAATAGTGTAATACAAGTTTTAGTGGTGATAGCGTCCATACCACATAATCCGCTCCCAACAACTCTTTAAACAGAAATATGCGCACTAAACCTTTACGCAAAACACGAAGGACCTAGAAAACTACATTATTTTGACGCCTTCCATATAGCTATTGCCAGACAGCATGGACTACCTATAATAACAAGTGACAACTACATAAACGAACATCAAGATAATCTTGAAATAATGGTATACAATTAAAGGAAGATATAAAGAATTATTAGAAATCTTCTATCATTATAAATAGGAGTTTATTTAAACAGAATTGATCAAAAAAGTTGAAACAATGATAGGGGTAATATCTCAAATCAGGTCAACATCAATTTTAAATTGACAGTAATCTAAAGGTTTTTATTATGCTATAAGAAAGTGGAGTGGAACTAAAATGAATGAGAAAGACAATACATTAAAAATTAGATGGCGAAGATTAATATTGAAAGGAGAAACATGCCCAAGATGCAGGTCAACGGAAGAAGAACTTGAGAAGGCTGTTTCAACACTTAGGCAGGCTCTTTCTCTGCTGAGAATAGAAGTTATTTTAGAGAAGGAGGAACTCTCTGTTGGAGAGTTTGAAAATGAACCTTTAGAATCTAATAGGATTTGGATTAATGATAGACCTTTGGAGGAATATTTTGGAGGAAAAATTGGCCAAAGTCCCTGTTGTGATGTTTGTGAACCCTATGAATGTAGAACTGTGGAGATTGGAGAGCAGGTGTATGAGACCATTCCGTCTGAAATTATTGTAAGGGCAGGACTTGCTGCTGCATTACAATCGCTAAATACAAGATGTAGTAAAAATTGTTGTGATGAAGAAAACTGTCAATAATGGCACATTATTCATTGTGAATCCTAATTTAAAATTATTTTTAACGGGCCCGGTGGGACTTGAACCCACGATCTTCGGCTCCGCAGGCCGATGCCTTAGTCCATTCTGGGCCACGGGCCCGCATGCCTCATACATGTGCGCTTACTTTTTTATATTTTCTCTTCCGTCAGCCCAGCTATAGTCAACAGTTCCACAATATTGTCAATATGTTTCATTTGACGTTCTCCACGACTGAAGTAGGGAGATTCTCGGTTTGTTATGGTCTTTCACTCATCCTACCAAGTTCTGGGAAAATTATTGTTTTTGCATCTTGTTGTATTATTTGAGCGAAGCCTACGATTTCTTTGTCTAATAGGACTATATAGGATGTTGATTTTCGTGCTTTAATTGCTTTTAGAGGCATATTCTCTAAAAAGCTCTTTTCAAATATTCTTCTGATATACCAAATTTTGTAACATTGTCTTGATAGTGATCAAATTATTATGCACTCTATTCAATCTAAAATTGTACATGCAATAAACATTTAACCGTTTAAAACCCAGAATTTAGGATGAAAGATAACTGGAAAAGATTAAAAAGTATTTGTTTGCAAAAAATTATAATCAACTATAAGAGATCAAAAAATGGCTAAAATCATATTAT
Organism: Nitrososphaeria archaeon; assembly: GCA_014361085.1. Classification (GTDB taxonomy): domain Archaea; phylum Thermoproteota; class Nitrososphaeria; order JACIWG01; family JACIWG01; genus JACIWG01. The sequence goes on along the minus strand of JACIWG010000044.1, from coordinate 9,455 downwards.
AAAGACACCTATTTTAAATTAGTTGTATTTCTTTCAATTTCGAACCTATTATAAAATCAGATTACAATTACTTCAATATGGTCTAGAATTTCAAGCAGCAAAATATTTAGTTTTATAATAAACTTTCTAATAGAATTTAACTATTTTTAGTTAATCATCTAGTTAACTTGTAATAACGGATTAACTTTGTTTGCATAAAGGTTATATATGCTATTTTTGGCCTCCTTGCTTATGGGCCTGTCTGGGACATATGGTTGTTTAATCCTATCAACCTTTTTAGGTTCTTGGCTCACTCAGACAGGTCCTTTAAAAGTATCCTAGCATGTATTTAACCAATGCAGAGTTTTTTATGATTTCGTAACGTGCGCGCAATAAAAACTGTTTGTTATAATACTTCGAATTTGCTGAAGTTTGAAAGCAAAGCTTAAATAAATGTTGCTTTCCCCCTCCAACTTGACCTTCTTGGCTAAGAAGAAAAAGAAGGAACAGACTCAGCAACCAGCTGAGCAGAAAAATCTATAGAAATGTTTATAAAAAATTGATGTCCCCCTTCTTTTTAAAAATTTTTTTAAATTAATAAAAAACCATTCTTTATATGATTTTGAGTTAAGACAAATTTTAAATCTTATAAAATTATGTGACTATTTATGCTAGAGCTTTTCCACCTACTTGATGGGCTGATCTACCTTAAATTATTTTGTTGCCTTTTTAGTTCTAAGCCTATGTTGTTGAATTCTTTGTATACGTCTTCTATTCCTATTGGAGATCTTCTTTGAATGTATTGCCCTGATAATACTAGTGCGCTTCCAATGATGTCTGATATTGTTGGATCCGGGAAGGCGATTAACGCTATTCCTAGTGAAGTAATTTTGTTTCCGAAGTTGCTTTTTCCTTTTTTTGTTATTTTATTAACATGCTTGTTTACTTCTTTACAGTCTATTGAATCTTTTGCTGAATTTATGGTACTATATAGTTCATTGTATTCTTTTGCAACTTTTGCTATATTTTTCGCTTGCGCTTTTTGCATACTTATGCAGATACTTTTTGTTATCATAAATTAGGCTGACGCTATAGAAAAATAGTGTTTTTGCTTAAAAATTGTTTAGTTTATCTTCTTGTCAACTTTCTATTGCCTGTGATAGTATTGTTCGAGCCTTTTCTAAACCTATGTCTACCAAGTATGGTCCAAGTCTTGGACCGCTTTCTGTTCCAAGTAAGATTTTGTATAATTTTTTAAAGAAGTCTTTTGGTTCTACTTCATATTTTTTCGCTATTTGGAATATTGCCTGCTGGGACTCTTTTGGATCGTTGGTTAAAGAGTTTATCAGCTCTTTTATCATTTGTTTTTCTTTATCACTTAATTCAACCTTCTCTCTCTTTACTTCATGCATGTCCTTTGACCAGTTTAGTGCAAGCTTTATTCTTTGTATAATGTGTTCATCGGCTTCCTTGATCATACCATACTGTTTTAGCTTATTTGAAACATACTCTACTTCTTTCCCTTCTGGGGCTATTGTACAAAGTTGGACAAGCAGCGAATATGGTATGTGTTTTGAAGGCTTTTCTGGAGGCTTTAGTAAATGGATATATTCGTATAAGCCTCTTAACTTTATCTCCCACATGCTTAATGCCTCTTTCCTAGTAAAGTATATCTCTTCAAGTTGGTCTACTTCATCCATGTAGTTTGGTATATCTTCTACTGAAATGGTTCTTGTACCAACTATTCTCTTGTATAATAGTAGTAGTAGTGATTGTGGTGTACCATACTTGAGCCACGTTTGTGGTGTGAAAACGTTTCCAGCTGATTTTGAAATCTTTTTCCCACCCTTGTCTAGGAACATTTCATATTTTACATGATATGGGTGTGGAAAGTTTAATATGTTATCAGCAACCCAGTCGTTTACTTTAACAGAGTCAGCTATATCTTTACCATATGCCTCATATCTTATGTCAAGTGACGCCCACCTTGCAGCGAACTCCACCTTCCAAGCGAGTTTGCCTTGGTCTCCGTTAACCTTTGCTTCACCTTCGTGGCCGCATCCTTTTATGAACCTTTTTCTTATCTCTGTCCCCTCACATTTGTATAGTACCTTTTGGCTTTCCCTATCATATTCGGTGGCTTTTGCAAGATATATTCGGTGACAGTTTTCACATATTGGAAAATATGGGAGTTGCATTTTAAATTTTGTTTGGCCCGTTATCTCTTCTATCGCTTGCCCTATTTTTTCCCAGTTTTCAAGTATCTTTATCGCCTGGTTCGCGTAAACACCTTTTCTGTAGGCGTCCCTTCCACTCATAAACTTGAATTCTATACCACATTTTTCCATGGCATCGATTAACATTGAACTCATGTGAGAACCGTAGCTTTCATGGCATTTGAATGGGTCTGGTATGGAGGAAACTGGGTAAGCAAGGTAACTGTTTAACCAGTCTGGAAGGCCTTGAGGAACCTTTCTAAGGCCATCCATGTCGTCAGAGAATGCTATGAATTCTGATCTGTAGCCTAGATTTTCTAATGCAAGTTTTACTGCAGCAGCTCTTGCAGCATCAGCTAAACTTCCTATATGAGGTATTCCTGAAGCACCTAGCCCACTTTCTACTCGAATTAGTTCTAGTGGCCGACCTAAACTTTTTTCCCTCTCTACAACTCTATAGGCTATTAGGTCTATCCAGGTTCCTTTACCTATTACTTCCATCAAAAAGGGTGAAAGGGAAGTGTGTAATAAATTTGTTACCTATAATATGGTTTTATCTCCTTTTCCGGCAGCCTACCCTCCTTTGTAGCCTTCACTCTGTTTATCGCTTGGTCCACATGCCTTTGTGTTATAACAGCTTCCTCAAGATGCTTTTTAGCTTCATCTGGAGTCGGATACTTTGATACAAACTCTTGTACTACAAGAGATACTGCTGTGTTAGCTATCGCTGCCAAGTCTGCTCCAGAGAAGCCGTCTGTGAGCTCAGCGATTCTGTCTATACTTACTTCTGGAGACAATGGTTTACCTTTGAAGTGTATTTCAAGTATCTGTTTTCTTGCAGCCCTGTCAGGTAATGGCACGTATATTAGTTTGTCAAATCTTCCAGCTCTAAGTAGTGCTGGGTCAACCATGTCTATCCTGTTTGTTGCTGCAAGCACGATCACATCTTGAAGCTCCTGTATTCCATCTAATTCGGTCAAGAGTTGGCTTACAACTCTTTCTGTAACCATGCTTTCACCCAAGCCATAGCCTCTTATGGGAGCCAAGGAATCTATTTCATCAAAGAATATTATACATGGTGCCGCTTGCCTCGCTTTCCTGAAAACTTCACGTATGCCTCTCTCAGATTCTCCAACCCATTTTGATAGCAGTTCAGGACCCCTTACACTGATGAAGTTCACTTCACTTTCTGTTGCAACGGCTTTAGCTAACAATGTCTTGCCAGTACCAGGTGGACCATAAAGGAGTATGCCCTTAGGCATCTTGTACCCTACTTTTTTATAGACTTCTGGGAACTTTAGAGGCCACTCTATAGCTTCCTGTAGCTCCTTTTTAACAGCCTCTAGGCCGCCTATGTCTGTCCACCTAACATTTGGAGTTTCTAGAAAGACTTCTCTTAATGCTGAAGGTTGAACATCTTTTAACGCTTTTTCGAAGTCAGCCATCGTTACCTGAAGCTTATTCAATGTTTCGTAGTCAATTCTGTCTTCGTCAAGTTTAAGTTCTGGAAGAACTCTTCTAAGAGCCTTCATGGCTGCTTCCTTGCACAGGTATTCGAGGTCAGCGCCGACAAAACCGTGTGTTAGTGCTGCAAGCTTTTCTAGGTCAACGTCTGGAGCGAGAGGCATGTTTCTTGTATGTATTTGTAATATTTCTAGTCTACCCTTCTTGTCAGGAACCTTTATTTCGATTTCTCTATCGAACCTTCCAGGCCTTCTTAGTGCAGGGTCTAGTGCGTTGGGCCTGTTTGTTGCAGCTATCACTATAACTTTGCCTCTAGCTTCAAGCCCGTCCATTAGAGATAGAAGCTGGCTTACAACTCTACGTTCAACTTCTCCAGTTACCTCTTCACGTTTGGGCGCTATAGAGTCTATTTCGTCTATGAATATTATTGATGGAGCCTTTTCTTTAGCCTCCTTAAATATTTCTCTTAATCTTGCCTCAGATTCACCATAGTATTTACTCATTATTTCTGGCCCACCTATGCTTATAAAGTATGCGTTACTTTCATTTGCAACGGCTTTAGCTAACAATGTCTTGCCAGTACCAGGTGGACCATAAAGGAGTACACCCTTTGGAGGCTCTATGCCAAGCTTTTCAAATATCTCTGGATGCCTTAGTGGTAGCTCAATCATTTCCCTGACCTTCTGTATCTCCTCCTTTAGGCCACCGATGTCCTCGTAGGTTATCTGCGGTATTCCACGTAATGCAGCGCTTTTTTCAGAGATTATGAACTCTGTTCTTTTGGTTATTACGACGGCGTCAGCGTTCGGGTATACTGCTGCAACATTAAATATTAGCTTACTTCCAAAGTATGGTACAATAATATTGTCTCCCTTTGTTACAGCAATACTTTCTAGAACTTCAGCAAAATATCTTTTATCAAGTGGAGGGTATCCTTCAGGAGGAATTAATGTTATTTTTTCAGCTGGTAGTGCATTAATTTTTCTAACTATTACTGTATCACCTAAGGGAACGTCTGCATTGCTTCTTGTTATACCATCAATTCTTATAATGTCCTTTCCCTCATCTGATGGATGAACTGGCAAGACCTTTGCAACAGTCCTTTTTCTCCCCCTAATCTCTATAACATCACCTGTGTGAGCTTGAAGTACGTCCATTACTGAATAGTCTACTCTTGCTATACCTCTTCCAACGTCTCTTGGATATGCTTCCATTACCTGGAGCCTAACACCTTCACTCAAAGCTTATCGCCTCCATATTATAGTCTAGCTTATACTTAAATTTGTAAATTCGTCACCCTTACTCTTTGTTTTAAAGACTACTGTAAGTATACCGTTTTTGAACGAGCATGAGGCTGTTGAAGGGTCAACTTCAGCTTCTAGATCTACTTCAGCATGATATTTTCTATCCTCGCTTTTTGCATCAAGTATTAGTTTTGTTGATGAAGATTTGAGCTGAATATCATCCTTTTCTACACCTGGAACCTCGAATATTATTGTGAGCTGGCTTCTGCTCTTATCAATGTACTGGTCATAGAAGGGTGTCCTCTCTTCAGAAGGTGAAATGAAGCTGTCACCAAATTTTGTTATCTTGGGTAAGCCGTTTTCGTCCAACTGTATTGAGAAGCCGTATAGTTTTGGCTTGTAGAATGATTTTGTGTAGTCGCTTTTTAGAAGGCTTCTTATGGACTTCTCTAGGTCTTCTATCGTCTTCTCCATCAGATCCTCTAATTTTTCAAAGAATTCTTCAAATCTTCTTTCATCAACCATATTTTTACCACCGGTTAATTAACCAAAAGTTAAGTTTATAAATCTTTCTCTCCAATACTGAAGCGATAGCAAATGGAAATAACAATAGAGGAGCTGCTGGAAATGATTGGAACATTGAATAGGTTCAAGATTCTAGACATGCTTAAGGAGAGGCCACTATCGATTGAAGAAATTGCTGAGGAGCTTAAAATTAGCGTTCCAGCCGTTCTAAAACACTTAGATGTGCTTGAAAGGTCAAAGATTATTGAAGCAAAGAATGTTAGGGAAAGGAGTGAGGGAAGGCCTAAGAAGGTTTACTATTTAAGGTACAAGGTTATACCAAACTTTTTCTTCGATGACGAAATAATGGGCCTAGAATTCTATATCGTTAATCCTAAACTTGAACAAGAATTCTATGATATAGAGGATATTAGGTTGAAGAAGACCATGTTAAAGGTTAAGTTGAAGAAGCTTGAAAAGAAGAGGATCAAATTGCTTAAGGAGTTAGAAATGCTGGAAAAGCTGGAAAACATGTGCGAACCTTAGACAAACATTCTCACATAATATTTGTTGATGTTTCTAGGTCTTCTTTAGAGTAATATTCTATGAAAACTATTGCTGAATCATGTGAGGAGGATATTGTAAGCGCCTTCGCGTCAAGAACAACTAATGATGAGTTAGGTGAAAGGTTAAGATTTGCGACAGCCACACTTTTTCCTGAAACTGTTTCCAATGCAACAGTTAGAAATTGGGTTTCTACTTTAACCCCGGAAGCTATGTCACCGTCCTTAAAGACGAGGAAGCCTTCTCTTGTTGCAATAAAGTTCAATTTTACAGGCTTAGTGAACACAAACTTCTCATCCATCTTCTACACCATTCTCTTTACAACATCTTAGTTTAAAAAGCATTATCTCCTATAATATAAGGGGATAAAAAAATGGTTACAACACCATACTATAGGGGTAGAGCTAAAGAGTATAAGGTGATGGAAATTCTGAAAAAAGATGGATGGCTATGTAGTAGGAGTGCAATGTCACATGGTCCCGTTGACATATTTGCTGGAAAGGATGGTAAAACATTTTTGATTCAAGTTAAAAGTGGTAAGGCGAAAATTGATAGGAAGGAAAGGGAAGAGTTGATTGCATGGGCTAAAGCCTTCGGCGCTGAAGCTGAAGTATGGTATGTTAGGAAAAAGAAGGAGATTTTAAGGGAGAAGGTTGCATCCATTTAGGTTTTAAACTTAAATTTTGTTTCATAAAGTAGTATAAGTAATCCCAGTAGAGCGAATGCTATAGCAAGTGAAGTTAGAGCATATATAAAGTTTGGATCACTTATAGAGGGCAACACTATTCTACCTTAATCAGACTGGAAACCAATTATATATTCCTTTATAATGTGATAGGCTGACCTTCCTTTGGTACAATCACGTTCACATTCAACAATTTTTCAAAATATGATTTAAAGAAAACTTGATGCTGTGTGTGTACTGGAATCAAATTTCTTGGCTTAACAGTTTTTATCACCTCAATCAACTCTATCACGCTTGCGTGACCAGAAGAATGCGCTCTTAACAATGGAATTCCCACAAGCATCGCCTGGTTTATGAACCTTTCCAGATCATATAGGGCTTCTTCATTTTCATGTTCGGTGGTGCTTACTATAATTAAGCTGTTCTTCAAAAATCTTCTGTGAAGCATGGAAGGTAAACTGTGCAAGAGTATCATTGATTTATGTGGAATTTTAGAAAAATCATTTTCGTTCACACAATTCAAGGACTGTTTTTCAGCTAACATTATAAGTTCCATGTCTCCTGCAATAACACCATAAGATTTTACTTCATTTGAACCAGGCCAACATTCTCTAGCCTTTTTGTCTAGAACAGGATCCTTAACTATTGCAGGTAAGGGAGAAATTATCCTCTCCTTAAGTTCTCCTGACAAAATGTAGTAAATTAATAGGAAAATTTCGTCGGAAACGTAAAAGTTTAGGCCCATCTTTCTAGCAATGCCATACATTTTACTAATCCGGTCTATATTTGTTTGAGATAAGATTATGATGGCATGCTCTCCCCCATGATCAAAAAATTTTTTCAAAACCTGTTCTATTGAAGACTCAACCTCCTTTTCGTCTCTTACCTGATTTAGGCCCAAATTTGTGCCTTCACAGATAAAATAGTCCACCCTTTCTTTAGAAAGTTTTTCGAAAAATTTTTTGGAAAAAAATTCTGCGACACCATGCATTCTGAAGTCGCCAGTGTATGCGATAGAGGAATCTTTTGCTCTGAGAAGGAAGCCAAAGGCACCTGGTATAGAATGGTCAACAGCATAAGGTTCAACTAAAATATCCTGTACCTTAAAAGGTACATTGTTTCTAAAAATTTGGTAATTGTTTCTAAAAAATTCAGGTTCCAATTTTTCTATACCATATCCTTTTTCTTTAATCTTTGTGGACAATGCAAGCTTGTCATATAGTGTACTACCCCTTTTTACAAGGTATCTTGTTAGGAACGAGAGCCTAGAGAATGTTGAAAGCCATATTGGAACAGATGAGGGGAGGAAGATGGAGTTGGCTACATGATCAAGGTGAGCGTGAGATATTATGACAGAAAACTCTTCGTCTGGAGAGGTTTCAATAACGTTCCATCCTCTACTACGCTTCCCTTCCCTTTTCTCTAATTCACAGTATTGGAAAAACTGTTTTTCATCATGTGAACATATTTTTGGCAGTACACCTGTTATTATCAAGTCCGACGTTGTCTTCGGAAGATTTAGGGGGAAATCAAAGTATAAGCGATATTTTTCGAAATCAAGTCCAAAATCTAAGAATACTTTTGAGTTAGAATCTTCTAATAGGAAGATGTTTCCGCCAATCCTATTAACTCCACCATAAGGTGTCAAGAACACTTTATACAATGCAAATCAAATCTTTTTACAATAACCATTATTATAGTTTTTGAGAAAAATTAATATAAAATTTCTTCCATTGGGCTGTTGTGAGTAAAGAAAAATTTGATTCAGAAGCACCCTTTTATATCGTTAAAGAAATTGAGGAAAAGGGAGCAGAATACGTGGAAGCTAGACTGCATTCAAGAGAAGAAGTAGGATGCATATTAAAGAATGGTCAGCAGGAGCCTGCCATCATAACATCATCTTATGGACTTGGTGTTAGAGCAATTTTTGATGGAGCATTAGTCTTTTCGGCAACAAACATTGTTGATAGAGATAATGTGAAGAAGATTGCTGAAGAAATGATAAGGAAGGCGAGGTCCGCATCAGACTTGACAAGTAACAGGATTAGGTTTAGCAGGGAGAGGAGAGTTAAGAAGAGGTGGTCGGCTGTAGAAAAAGAGAGACTTTTGGACAAAAGTTTCGATGAAATGTTTAAAATTTTAAAAGAAATGGATGGGATAATCTTGGAGGAAAAAGATTATATTCCGATGAGATTTTTAGAGCTAGAAATTTCTTTGGAAAAGAAGTTGTTCACAAATTCTCAGGGAACATATGTTGAGGGATACGTTCCAAGATTATATGTTGGAGGCTTTCTTACTGGACTAAAGAATGGAAGAAGTGTACAAAAGGCTATCGAGTTTGGCGGAAGTGGAGGATGGGAACTGATTTCCAATCTTAGAGTATTTGATAGCTTAAAATATCAAGTTAAAGTTATAAAAGAGATTTTAGAAAAGGGTAAAAAAGCTGAAGCAGGCCTATATGATATTATAACAGGCCCAGAGGTTACGGGTATTATGGTTCACGAGTCAATTGGACACCCTTTTGAAGCTGATAGGATATTAGGTAGGGAGGGAGCTCAGGCTGGAGAATCATATCTTAAGGCTGGCGATATTGGGAGAAAGATTGGTAGTACGGAAGCAAACATTTCTGACGACCCAACCATTCCTAACTCATATGGCTTCTACTTATATGATGATGAAGGGATAGCTGCAAGAAAAAGAAAACTTGTTGTAAACGGCGTCGTAAACGAACTTCTACACAATAGGGCGACAGCTAGAGATTTTAAGACAAAAAGCAATGGTTCTGCGAGAGCAAACAAG
>JACIWG010000043.1 GCA_014361085.1 Nitrososphaeria archaeon | reverse complement strand
TTGATGAATTGATCTGATATTCTGGAACAAATTTTATCAATGTTAGGTTCGCTATATTGCCTTCCCTTATACTTCCGTAGCCTTTTAGGTTAAATATTTTGGCTGGATTGGATGTTAGGCTTTCAATCAGTTTCGAGAACGGTATAAAACCTTTTTTAGCTAGAGTAAATAGGATCGGCACCGCCGTCTCAAGCCCTGGAAATCCTGCTGGAGGTTTGTCTGAAAGCTTTTCCTCTAGTGTATGAGGTGCATGGTCTGTTCCAACAACATCTATGGCCCCTTCCCAAAACATTTTTCTTAAAAATATAACATTACTTTTTTCCCTTATAGGTGGTTCAACCACACATATTTTATCGCATTCTAATAAAATGCTCTCATCTAATGTGAGATGTGCTGGTGTAACTTCTACAAAATAGTTCAAGCTATGTCTCTTCTCGTCAACTATCATTTGAAGTCCCCTTGCTGTAGTTACATGGCAGAACCTGATCCTGGTAAAATGTTTTCTAGAAAGTCTGAGAATCTTTTCTATCATACTTGCTTCCGCATCTATACTATGTGCTTTCGCATGCTCTATTGCAGTATACTTTTCTCCCAAAAATCCTATTTTTGAAGGATCTTCTGCATGAATTGAAAGTGTTTTTCCAGTTCTTTCTACAGCCTTCAAAAGTGTCTCTATATTTTCGTCTTCAAAAAAATTTTTGTTTTCAAAAATTTTGTGAGTAAAAATCTTGTACCCTACACATCCTGTTTCCGAAAGCTCGCTCACATAATCTAAGTCAAGTGGCATGGAATAGAATCCGACATCACATAATATTCTTTTTTCAGCTGAACTCATTCGCTCCCTTAACCTTTCTGGACTTGTTATCGGCGGCTCAGTATTTGGCATATCTAATACCAAAGTAAATCCTCCCGCTACTGCCGCTGATGTTCCGCTAACAAAATCTTCTTTGTAGGTGATCCTTGAATCCCTTAAGTGTGTGTGGGCGTCTATTAGTCCAGGCAATATGAGTGCGCCTTCAGCATCTATTATTTTATCAACTTGCATATGTTGGCTTTTTCTCACAATACCTACTATCTTATCATCTTCTATGATGATATCCTTCTCTAATACATTTCCATCTTTCCATATCCTTCCATTAACTACTCTTGTAGTCAACCTCGGTTACCTGGAAAGTTGATTAAATAATTCTCTTCTCCTTATCACTCCAAGCAGGATATCATCTTCTGCTACAGGGTATATTACGAGGTTTGTGTTGGAGAAGAGTTTTGCTGCATATTGTACTGGATCATTTGGCCTTAATGGTTCGCTAATGAAAGTTAGTATATCGTTTACCACATAATTGTGTAAGGCATTTCTCATGTTTATTATATTGTCGTCGGAAAGGTAATTAAATAAGAAGTATGCGAGTTCCTTTTCGCCAACAACTCCTAAAAGTCTGTTACCTTGTACTACAACAAATTCTCTTGCATCAACATTTTTGAGTATCTCGTTTGATAATGTTGCCAGGCTTGTTCCAACTGGAATTTTGTACCCTACTTTTATAATATAGTCTCCAACATAGCCTTTTAACTCGTTTGCTAACAAGCTTATTAAATAATTTTTGGTAATTATTCCAAGTAGTTTTCTTTTTTTGTCTAAAACTGGTACGCCGCTTACATTTTTTTCAACCATCAACTTTATCACATCATCGATTGTGTTATCTTCTAGTACATAGAAGAAATTTTCACTCATAAAGGATGCTATACTTAATGACTTTGGAGAAATGTTACTGAACTTTTTTGATGCAAGTTTTGTGAAAATGTCTCTTAATGTTACTATGCCTACAAGATTCTCGTTATCTTTAACTATAACTCTATCCAATCTTGTCCGTTTTAGTTCATGAAACATCATAGGTATCTTGTCTGACTTTGAAACTAAACCAACATTTTGTAATGGAACTGATTTTAGTTTATCCCCTCTTTGAGGCAATTTCTAAAACCTCCTTTTTAGAAAATATTCCACTAACACTTCCTCCCTCGTTAAGGACTGGAAGTGCACCTATATCCTTTTTCACCATAATAGATGCGGCAAACTTGACATTATCGTTTTCGTGCACTATCACTAGAGGTGTTGTCATAATATCTTCTGCAGTTGCTATGGCAACATAGCTTATCCTTTCGTGAGTCGCTTCCCCCCCTCTTGAGAGAGAACGTTTCGAACTTACTGCTTTAGTTGTAGCAAATTTTACAAATGTTAGATTTGATGGTGTAATAATGCCAACAGGCTTTTTTCTAGCATCTAACACTATAACCCTATGTGTTGGCGTCCTAAATAATAGTTCTGCAACATGAGCTATACTATGAAATGGTGATACAGTGGCAACTTCCCTGCACATATAATCTTTTACGAGCAAATTCTCTAGTGGAAGTTGGGCAACATATTTTGTTATATCATGTGTTGTTATTATTCCAATCAACCTTTTCCCACTTGTTACCGGCACCCCTCCGATTTCCTTGTCAAGCATAAGCTTTGCAGCCTCACTAATGCTTGCTGTACGTTGAACCGTTAGAATTTCTTTTCTCATAAAATGTGATACAAGAAGCTGGTCTATTGGCCTAGATTTTATTGAAGGCTTAGATGATATAATAGCCTTTGCTATATCTTCTCTTGTTAAAATTCCAACAACCTTATCATCTTCAACTACAACAAGTCTTCCAATCTTTTTGGAAAGCATCAAATTTTTTGCACGGGCTAAAGTGTCAGAGGGTTTAACAACAAAAACTTCATTTGTCATAAAATCTTCTACTGTAGGCAAAAATTTTTCACTAACATAACAATTATAAAATCTTATTAAAAACTGTTTTGGTTTAAGCTTCTCAACTAATCGCTTCTGCACTCTTCACAAACGTATTTTCCATCAACCTCAATTAGTAGGTCAGACCATCTTGAGCAAGTGTCACAGTATCCTGCAAAATAAACTGCCTCTTTCTCAGACTGTAATAGTGAAGATTGTATGTTAAGTTTTTCAGAAAATATCTCAACTATCTCTGGTGTGACTGATATAATATCCCATATGGAAAGTATCCCTTCAATTCTACCCCTATAAGTTACTCCAACACGCTTAACCCTATTCTTTCTCATGTACTTTGCAGCATTAATTATTGTTGTTTCCGCGTCAACGGTTAAGATTGGTTTGCTCATAATATCTTTTGCCTTAACTTCGTCAGGGTTTAAACCCTTTGAGACAACCCTATCTATTATGTCACCATCTGTAACCATGCCAATAGGCTTCCCATCCTCAACTATAACAATACTTCCAACCTCGTTCTTTGTCATCTTCCTCGCTATCTCTCTAACTGTTTCATCAGGCTTTCCAGTAATAACTGGACTGTTCATTACCTGTCTTACTGTCAAATTTGCAGGATTTGTGCTCTTCGTTTCCACAGACATTCTATCGTTATCTGGTTAAAGGAGGGAAGTAAAAAAATATTTCTAAAGTCCACTATATCGTTTGATCTTGCATCCTCCAGGAGGTAATGCTTGAATAAACTCTTCAAAAGGTATTTCCTTAACATTTTCACCAACTTTTTCAAAAAAGTATCTTACCAACTTTTTTGCAACAGAATTCTTGTCCTCGTTACCTGGTACAATCACCAAATAATTTTCACAATACTTTTTTATCGCATCAACTGGACCGCATACTACTGAATAATGTTCTTTTACCCTAATTATTCCTACTGCTAATTCTATTGGAAGGTTTCTAATATAGTTTCTCCTTCCAGTGATCATGAATGCTCCCTTACCCATATATTGGCCGGAGGGTGCCTGTTTTGAAATCTGATCCTTGTAAACCCAATACGCTTCTCCAGCTGAAGCCCCCATCTTCCAAAAATTGCTGAAAGCCACAGCTGCAGTAGCTGTCTCCTTTAAACTATTTTCTCCTGCCATTTTACCCCTTTTTAGGATAAAAAATGGTGCTCCAACAATGTCGGCATGGAAGACGATATCCTCTTCCTCAAGATATTTTTTTATTATAGCCTCGTTTGATGATGCATCTCTTCCTCCAACTGCAAGAAGTCCTTCTGTAGTATAAAACCATCTATATTTTTCGAACCATTCCTTTTCATAAACCTTCTTATGCTCTTTCTCAAATATCTTTTCTCTTGCTCTAATCTTCTTTTCCAATGTTTCAATTTCATTCTGTAACCCTCTTATTGATTCCTCAATCTTTCTTGAATCTTCTACAAGTGCTTTTGCCCGACTATAAATTTCTGAGCATGTTTTAAGTGGATTATTCCTATCAAATATAAAACTGTAATCTTTATACACAAGCTTTTCTGAATCATCTTCTGACATAATTTTTGCTGGCGAAAGTCTTTTCTTAAAATCTTCGTAGTCTTGATATACTAGTTGAATGTCCTCTCTTATTTTGTTAGCTAGCTCAGACAAAAATTCGCTATCCTCCAGCATTTCATCTTTTTTTCTGCTAAGGTCTCCTATTGACCGCTCTATTCTCTCCTTTTCTCTCACAATCGGATAAATTTTTCCAATTTCTTTTTCTTTCAAAATTAGTTTAGTGTAAATTTTGTCTACTGCCTCATTTAAACTCTTGGCTCCCTCACATTTTAATCCTTCAAAATTGTATGAAAATATTGAAAAGTCTACAACTTCACTATCTTCTAAATAGATTGTAGGTTTAACGTTTTCTTCCATAAAAAATTCTTTAATCTTATTCAAAATTTTTAGAAGCTTTTCTTCATCCAATTCCCTACCCAATGTTCCCTCTTTTACTCCAATAAGCTTTGGCAGCATGTCAACATATTTTTTGGGTAATGCTAAATTTTTTCCAATCCATTTTCTAAAATCATCTTCATATTTTAGTATTGGCCTAAGATGATGTGCTTCTACTTTAAGCGGGTCTATTCCCCTCTCAGGTGGTGTTGTATACCCTTTTCCTGGAGCTATAATCCTATGTCTTGTCTGATAATATTCTAATGCTGTTAAAATAACATTTCTTTCGTCAACAAGAACTATGTTTCCTCTGCCAAAAAATTCTGCAATAAGCTGTCTCGCTATACTTCCAACAAATTCTATGCCTATTATTCGTTCTGTACCAAATTGTTCTATTCTAGAAATTTTTCCCCTAGAAAGAAATTTCCTAAACTGTCTTAAAAGTTGGTCTGCACCCTCTTCCTCTAACTTTGTTTCAGTTACCCAAATTGCTCTCCCACTATCTATGACTAACCTTTTTTCTGGATTTGCTGGATGATGTAATCTTATTACAATAGCCCTGTTCACTATAGCCCAGTAAACATTATTAACGTAATATTCTCTAAGATTGGCGTCCAACCATCGTGTCTGGTGAAATAGTTCTATGTTGTTCATCGTCTGGTCCTGCATGGAGGTCAACCTACTATGGTAACGGATAAAAATAAGCTCTTTTGGCTAAGAGTTGTTTTTGCAATATTTGCTGGACTGTTTTCTGGAGTAATGAACTTCAGTAATGAATCTGCATTTTTTGGTGTACTGACAATCATATTATTCTATCTCCTCTCCTATTTTATAGGCAAATACTATATCTTTTCAGGAAAGGGTGACAACGGTTCCCTTATTACAACCGGCATCGGCACGTACATAATGCTTTCACTCTTTGTCTGGATCTTTTATTACACTCTCCACATAAGTGGTTTCCTTTAGCCTCTTTTCTAGACGTTCAAAGAAAGTGAAGAGGACTGTAAAATAGTCTAAGTCTGTTTCCTGCAACCATTTTCCCTCAATCAGTTTCGTAAAGTTTTCTCTCAAACGTTTTATCTTATCAATTTCTTTCTCTAAAGAAGAGTTCTTTTGCAGATATTTTATTGCATTTACTGCTAACGTTGCTCCCACAGAATTTTTTGCAATATCCTTTGCCTCCTCCCACCTATCACTTTCAATGTAATCTATTATCTTATCCAAATCTTCTATCAACAGCATCACTTATGCTATAGTCTGTTAAACTTAACCTAATCTCCTTCACATTCTCTCCTATTATAACTTTAGCCCTTACAGAATCGTTATCTTCATAAAAAAGTATTCTTGTTCCAACAACTTCCCTTGTTATTGAATTGAATTGTGGTTCCATAGCGTCTGTTTTAAAGTCTTTTATTAAATTGTTTAACAGCAATACTATCATATTATATTTGATTGAGAAATAATTGACTCTTAAAATAAAGCTTTCAAGCATACGGAGGTTATAAAATGTGATATCCTTTCTTTTTGTAGTAGACTTAAAGAAGTCTCCAATTTCATCAATAACAAACAGTATTCTCAAATCTGACTTAATATTTTTTTCTAACAGCTCGAATACTTCGAACTGCTGAAAAATCGTGTAAGGCTTGAAGACGAAAATTTTTTCAAGAAAAAATTTTTCCTCTATCCCCCTATAATGTGCTAGTTCACATAGCCCTTCAGGCCTGAACATCTTGTTTGAATCATTGTACACTATTGCCGTTTTCTCGAACAATTGTAGAAAATTTAGTATTATATTGTATGTAAACAGTGTCCTCCTATGCCTTTTCTCACTACAAACTTCTGTTATATTAGCTGAGCTTATTCCTCCTCCAAGTATTTTGTCAAGTTCTTTAATCGAAGTTGTAACAGTCACCGGCTCAAGTTTTAACTCTCTAAACCTGTAGACTGCTGGAAAAAGTTCTTCAATTTTAATAAAAATTTCTTTTCTTTCACTTTCGCTAAAATACCTTTCTATTACATCATTTGAAGCAAACAAAAGTTGTATGCATGTCCTAATATTCTCCTTTTTTAAGGCTTCAATCTTTTCATCCGATATTATACCCAAATCCTTCAATTCCATATCATAATTGTAAAACATTACAGTTCCTTCACCAGTTTACTGGATATAAGCTTTAGTACATTGCACAATTATATTCTTTTATGTGTTTCTATTCCAAGTATGTCCATTAGTGTTTTCAGTGCTCTTGTAAAGGAATATACGAGCAGTATCCTCTGCTCCCTCTTAGATTCGTCTTTCTCATGTAATACTTGATGTTTTTCATAAAATGTGTTAAAATATAAGCACAGTTTGTGAGCGTATTCTGCAATCTTATTCGGCTGCAATTTTATAGCCGCCTCCTCTACTTTTTCCCTAATCTTTGACAGTTCAATCAAAAGGACATATTCCTCCTCCTCATTAAGCTTATCAAAGACTTTTACGTTTTCTGGTATCCTACCATACTTTTCTATAATATTATATGCTCTAGCATATGTGTACTGTAGATATGGTCCTGTGTCACCCTCCAATTTTAGGGCGTCCTTTAAATCAAAAACAAGTATCTTTCCAAGATCCTGTCTTATCAAACTGTATCTTATTGCAGAAACCGCTATAGAATGAGCTACCTCATTCAACCATTTTTCGTCAGCGTCAGGATTTCTTTTCTTTGTCTCCTCGTAAGAGAGTTTGAAAAGTTTTTCTAGGACTGTGTCAGCGTTAATGTACATTCCACTTCTACCTGACATGTGAACGAACTCTTTATCGCTAACCTCAATACCTATTTCCTTAGCTGTATCCTTGCTTAAGGATACAACCTCGTAACCTAAATGAATGTACCTTTTATTTGATTCTCTGCCAACAAACTTTTTCAGCATTTCTGAAATTATGTTCTGTAGCCAAGCTTGTCTAATGTCGATAACGTTTATCGCTACCTCAGCGTTATTGAATGTTGGATGTTCTTTTTCACCTTCAGAGAGTGTTGTCCTCCACAAAATTTTACCATTTTTTTGAACAATAAATTTCTCGTATTTGAAGAAGTCTTCAACAAGCCCAAGTTTCCATGCAGCATAAAGTATGTCCTTTGCAATATATGTGGCTGTCCCATCACTTCTTATAATAACCTTCTCTTGTCCACTTTCGTCCCTATACACCCAGCATCCTGCATTCTTTCCTTCACTACAATATGAAATTAATTTTTTTTCCTTTAACTGTTCAAAAATGTTCTTCCAAGTATTAGAGAACATGATATGTGATTCAAAGTTTAGGCAATCATAGTATGCTCCAATTTCTGAGCATGTCTTTAGCTGTTCAATTAGAACCTTTTCTATAATATCTTTTGCAAACTTGTATATTTCTGAACCCGGGTTCTCCATTTCCTTTAAAACGATTCTTCTATAGTTTTCTGTCTGAGGATTTTGGGCATAAATTTGGTTAACTTTAACGTAAACATGGTCTCCACAGTATTGGTCAAATTTTATACTGCCTTCATGTGGTTTGTCAGGGAAACCGAGGAACTTGAATCCCACAATTATGTCTGCAACCTGGGCTCCAGAATCGTCAATATAATTTAAAACTATAACTTCATGGTTAGTATATTTTAGTAGACGGTGAACAATATCACCTATAACAACATTTCTCAGGTGTCCTATATGTAAAGCCTTGTTTGGGTTAACACTCGTATGCTCAACTATAACTCTAATGCCTTTACCTACATCAACATATCCAGGCTTTTCCTTTAGTAAGTGGTTTATTGTTTCCCCAAAATACTTTATTCTATCTACACTAAAGTTTAGGTAACCTGGTCCAGCTACTGAAACATGTTTAACAGTTTTTCTCTCAAACTCCATAATTTTGGAAGAAATTTTTAATGCTACCTCAATAGGGTCTTTTTTAACTTTCCTCCCTACTTCGAACGCGACATTAGATGAAAGTTCACCATACTCAAGTGATGGAGGTTCTTGAACAAGAAATTCAACTAAAGGATACCCTAACTCTTTTAACGCCTTCTCTATAAGTGATTTCACTTCTCCTTTTAGGATTTTAAACGGCATATTTTTCCCTTTTATATGCCTACTAGGTTTAAAAAGCTAACTCCTACATTTTAAACTTCTTTTTCTCCACCACGGTCAGAACACCTATTTTAGATATAACTCTATAATCTTCTCCATCGATCCTGTGAAGAAACTTTTTTAAGAGAAGTCTTAAATCATCTCTATCAATGTTTTCAAACAGTATTGTATCACCATCAACCTTTCCCTCAATATTTTTCTTCTCTTTAACGAATGCATTAAACTCCGCCACCTTATCCTTTATCTTCTCAAATTTGACGGTCACCATTTTATCATCATCGTAGCCTACTCCTCTATCATTTTTAATTTTTAAACCTTATATCCAATTCAGTAACATGTATGCTTAATGCGTTCAAGAAGGTTGGCTATAATCATATCCATACTATTGCTTTTTATAATCACACCCCCTCTACTATATAATCAATATCATGTTAAACCTCCTATTAAACCTCCTAATGAAATTAATGTTGCTTTTCTATCACATTATCTCGCTCCAGACGCCATTGCCTTTAAGAATCTGATTGAAAGATGGAATCCTAGTTTCCAAAAAATGGGCTTCTATGTTAATGTAATAGATTTTGATAAAGAATCTATTCTTACAACTATTTTATCATCAAAAAATTCTTCAATAGACATAGTTGTTGTCACAAACTTCAATTTTAAAGCAATCTTACCATACCTTCTTCCATTAAATCTTACTTCAACTGAACAATTCTATGAAAAGGCAGTACATCCATTCTATAACAATGGAAGTCTTTATGCCCTACCATTCCACGCTTCATTTCCAATCCTAATATATAACAAAAACTATATTATCGATTCTCCAAAATCTTTTAATCAACTACTTTCGATTGCAAAAGATTTTTCAAAGGCGCATAATCTAAATTCTCCGACAGAATATGGTCTCGCAATATACTCTCTTGAAGGAAGACATTCTTCACTAGTGTTTCAATCACTTTATGAAAATCTTGGCGGCCAAATATTTATAACAAATTCGACCATAAAATTTCTGTCTAATGAAACAATAGAAAGTCTACTAAGTACCTATACTTTTTTGATTGAAGAAAAAATTTCTCCTCCTGAAATCATGTATCTTGAATCTTCTGTATTAAATGATGAATTTATTGCGGAAAAGTTTCCTATAATGATTCAATGGAATTATGCATTATATCGTCTATCAAATTCTATCCCTGAAAAATTTGGAATAGCTCCAATTCCATCATATTCAATGCTATCAAATTCAGTAGGCTATCTTATGGCCTTTGGAATATGCAAAAGTTCAAAGGATGTCTCTTTCTCGATAAAATTTTTAGAGGAGCTATGTAATCCTAAATTCTTGGAAGGGCTAATTGATACCGGATTCTTTCCTCCAATTAAAGGCTTATCAAAAATTTTAGAAGGCAATATATTGGATCTGGAGGAAAAGATATTTTACGAAAACTATAAAAACTGTGTTAACGAAAAATTTTCAAACAAATTTTATGAAACTTTTTCAAGGTATTTGGTATGGTATTTGGAGAAAAAGGTGTCTGAAAAGGAGTTTATCAAACTAATTTCAAGTATCAGTTAATGTAATCGTTAAAAATTTATAAAATGTTTGATTGAAAATAGAACGTATGGTCAGTGTTAGAGCTGTTGACGTATCTAAACGTTTCGGAGATTTTTTAGCCGTCGATCATGTAAGTATTGAAGCAAAAGATAAAGAGCTTGTGACACTACTCGGTCCAAGTGGATGCGGTAAAACTACAACATTAAGAATAATTTCTGGCCTAGTTAAACCTGATACTGGTAAAGTATACTTTGGTGAAAAGGATGTAACAAATGTGCCCCCTCACAAGAGGAACATTGGCTTCGTTTTCCAAAAGGTCGCACTTTTCCCACACATGAACGTTTACAAGAATGTTGCCTTCGGGCTTAAAATGAGAAAGTTTCCAAAAAATGAGATTGATAAAAGGGTTAAGGAGGTTCTCAAACTTGTACGCATGGAAGGTTTCGAAGAAAGGATGCCATCACAGCTCAGTGGTGGCCAAGTACAGCGTATTGATATTGCAAGGGTTTTGGCCACAGACCCTGAAGTTCTACTTTTTGATGAGCCTTTAGGCCATCTAGATGCAAAGTTAAGAGATGATCTAAAATATGAAATTAGACGTATACAGAAGGAGACCGGTAAGACCGCAATATATGTTACACACGATCAGGCTGAAGCATTCGCAATCTCAGACAAAGTTTATGTGATGAATCATGGGCAGGTTCAGCAGATTGGAACACCTTTAGAACTGTATCTCAATCCCAGATCAGATTTTGTAGCAGACTTTATTGGAACATCTAATTTCCTCGAGGGAACTATTGCTGAAGTTATAGGAAACAGGTTGAAGATCAATGTTCAAGACGGTCTCTCTCTTGTATCCGAACCCATGCCCAATGTTCAAGAATATAAGGTTAACGATAACATAATTTTAAGCATACGGCCAGAAGATGTAGAAGTTATAGAAGATCCTAAAGGTAAGGATAATGTTTTTGAGGCAAAAATTGAACGTTCTACATTTCTTGGAACAAATACCCGCTTGATGATTAGCCTTGGAAATAGACTTCTTAAAGTCGACTTATATGGTCCCGACAGATTTAAAATGGTGGATGCGGTTGGCTTCAGAAAATTCCATATGAGACGATTCACGATAATTAAAAAGGCCTAACCTTTATAAAAATTTTATGCAGAAATATATACCATAAAATTATAATATTTTCAAATTTTTAAAATAAGT
>JACIWG010000042.1 GCA_014361085.1 Nitrososphaeria archaeon | reverse complement strand
AAAGTTTTCAGAATATGATGTCAAAAGTTTTTTAAAAATGTAAGTGTTTTCTAAAGAAGATAGGTTTACAAAGTCCTCGCTCACATTCCTAGTAAATATCTCGTTTAATGAAATACTAAAATTTTCTAGAGAAAATTTTAATCCATCCGATGGCAAAATTTCATACACGTTTGAAACAAACCTTTTAACTGGAAAACTGTGAGTTTTTCCCATGCAGACAATTATATCTAGTTCGAACAAGCTTACTGGATCAATTTTATGCGAAAATATCCATCTTCTGAAAGCTTGGATAGGTGATGTTGCGTGAAATGTTTGGAGTCCCCTTATTCCTGAAGAAAGCGAATTAAATAATGCTCTGCTATGCTCTTCAGACTGTATTTCTCCAAGAACAATAATGTTTGGAGAACGATGTAAAATTTTTGTAACTTCAGTCGACTTTCCTCCTTTTAAAGTGACATCGTATGGTGAAACTTTATACTTTGCCTGATGATAGTTGAACCCTAGAAGGTCAAGTGACTCTTGAACGTCTTCAACGTAAACTCTCCTCTTTTCTGGTGGAAGGAAAAGGTCTAGAGCATTAAGTAGTGTAGTCTTTCCAGAATTTGTTTCCCCAATTATTGTAACGTTTCTTCCAAAGTTTAGGAAAAATAGGAGAAATAGTGCAATCTCTTTTGAAAGCATTCTAGAATGAATCAGCTGCGGAAGTGTATAAGTTTGAGAGGAAATTCTTCTAACATCTAGACTGAATCCTGTAGATGATAATGGGAAAGTGTCAAGTGAAATCCTATAAGCTGCCCTTTTAAAGTACCAATCAGTTTTTAGAGAGCATACTGAATAATCTATAGAGTATCCGCTGAATGTCTGCATATGTGTCTTAATTGCTTCAACCTCTTCCTCTGTCAAAATTATGTTAGTTAAACATCTTCCCCACCTGTCATGGTCAAGATATATTCTAGTGTATGGAGAATCAACATAAAATTCTTGAACATGCTCATCAAGCATTAGAGGAAGTAGACGTGATATTCTCATGAACTCGAAAGCATATAATATGCTAAGAAACTCTTTCTCTTCCTCCATTAAACTGTATTCTTCCATACTAGAATAGAATAGTCTTGAAAGATGTTCTATAATGGACTTAAATGATATTTCTTGAAACTCTAGCAGGTTTGGGTTTTCCACTATCCTGTCGAGTGCATGAAATGTTTTTTCTAATAGTTCGTAAAGTCTTCTACTGCATTTTATAATATAAAAGTTTCTAGCATTAAACCTTTTTAAAAATACTTCAAAATATCCTACTCCATAGTTTTCAATATAGGATGCTTCTCCTTCATCGTCAAGCAGTTCAATGAAAAGGTGTTTAAGCCCAATCTTTTTAATCTTCTCTCTTTTACTGTTCAATAGTCTAATCTTCATCATATAGAAGAGCTATCTGTGCTTAAATACGCCAACAACATCTTTTAATGGAAATTGTATGGTTGAGCTTTTTGAAAAATGTTTGGTTCTAGGAGTAAGTTTTATTGTAGCCTTATCACTATATCCTTCCATATTCAACTCTTCTTTAAAAGTATATGAAAGTTTTTCAGATAATCAGATAAAATTTTTAGCTAAAGAAATTGATGAGGCAGTTAAAGCGGCTTACATGTTTAAGAAACAGTATAGTCTTTCCTACATGATTCCTAAAGATTTGTGCCTCTGTTTCGAAGACGGTTTATTAAAAATTTTGTTCAAGGATAAAGTTTTCATTGTAGGCGTATACAGTTTTAATATATTTGTAGAAGATTTTAGAGCCTCTGAAGGTTTCTCTAGAATTTCATTTATTGAAGATGATGGTGCAATTTTTATAGTGGTGGAGGATGCCGTCTGAAATTTTAGAATCTTCTCTAGATTTTATTTTCTACCT
Source organism: Nitrososphaeria archaeon (assembly GCA_014361085.1). GTDB lineage: Archaea > Thermoproteota > Nitrososphaeria > JACIWG01 > JACIWG01 > JACIWG01. Next base: position 9,689 of record JACIWG010000042.1, on the reverse strand, counting down.
TATAATAGGTCTAATTATATTATCTTCTATGATACCATTACAAGACTTTCATGTTATATGTGAGAAGGTTGAGTTGAAAAAGTTTTTGGAAACTTTAGTCTATGTTGGGAAGATGCTTGATGAAAAAATGTGTATAACATTTCTTTTAGAAAAGCCTGTTTCCTGTGAAAAGATTGTCTTTAAGGCTGACGGACACAACGTTAGCATAATCTTAGATGACAGGCTATATTATTCAATGGTATGTGATGGAATAGACTTTCTTAGAGAAGAGGTTGAACTACATGAAAAGGTTACTGTTTCAAAAATTGGTGGCAAGGTTGTGGTGAAAAGCTTTGAGTAAAGTTTTTGATTTCGCCCTAGAAACGTTCTATCTTATTCTTATACTAGCCCTTCTTTTGGCAGTAACAATTCTATCATACAACATGCTCTTACAGCTGGAAGGTTAAATGGGTGTTCCAATGTACAAGCTTATAGACAAAGCTTTCTCTCTAATAATTGTTACAGTTATTGTCTCCTCATGCCTAAACAACCTCTACTCTCTAAACCTAAGAGAGTATGAGGAAGAATACTATAATAGGGTTGTAGGCTACCAGCTTCTAGAAAAGATTTTAAACGAATATGGTGTAATAAGATTATTTTATGAAGCGGAAAAGGGTGAGCTTAGCTCTCTTTTTCAACAGTTTTTGCAAGAAAATGGAGTCTATGGGAATACGGTTATAGTTGTAGAATTTGGGTCTGCAAAGATTACCGCTGGCGCTGGAAGACCTTCAGGCATTCCAGTGAAGCTTGTCCTTTTCATGGGCGGTCAGAGTATGGTGATAAATCTTTGGTTTACAAAATAGTGGACTTTAAAAGAAAGGGTATAGTTCAGACTACAGCTGTTTTAATCGTTTTCACTTTACTATTTTCTTGCACACTAGCTATTTTAGGAGCTAAAAGGCAGGCTGTCAACTATTACCTTCTACAGGAACAGTTTATTTCAGTCAAAAGTAAGATTATAGAATGTGAGCTGAACGCTGCAATAGACTTTCTTCACACAATAGACGCCATAATGTTATCAAAGAACATTTTCTCCTATGATGAACTTTTAGATGTTATTGGAGATAAAACGTTTAAGAGAACATATAGTGACGGATTTTTCTCGACATTCTTTGAAGCCCATTTTTCTTTAAAAGGCTTTTCTGATAAAAGATTGTATGGTCTTCCAGAATATGATGGAACAAAATTTTATGCAGTATTAAAGTACAATATTTCAAATTTATCTGACCTAAATGTTTACGGTGAAGACTCCTTTTATATTTCATGCAACATCAATTTTGATCTAATATTGGATGAGATTAAGAATGCAAGAGATTTTTTTGAATCAAAGTTGTTTTCAAGACTTTCTGAGGAATCTAATAAAGAAAATGTTAGCGAAATGGTCTATGAAGTAAGTGGTCTGGTTAAAACTTTCTTTAAATGTGAGGCTGTTATAGAAAATATTTTGGCCAATGAAAATTTTGTTGAAATATACTATAAACTAATACATCCTACAATATATGAAAGTGTATTCGAGATTGGTGCATACAACAATATTATAGTATACTATGAAAGTCTTCTAAGAATTGATATTAGCTAAGAGCATGTATACGGCCTCCTTAAAAAGTTCACTATACTGCTCCCTAACAGTATACTCTGCTACATCAACACACTCTGACATCATACGCTGAGAAAATAGTGGCCGTCTGCCCTCGATCTTAGAGAGAACCATTTCTCCAGCATACACTGCTGTAGTGGCGACAGCGTAAGGATTGTGTCCTCCCCTCCTAATTCTGTCAACGTAAGATAGTACTGCTACAGTTGCACGATAAAGTTTTCTTTCATAGTCTACTGGAGAAAGATAGTGGCCCTTTAGCCTCTCTAATATTATAGGATGTGATACTATTGCCGGAATTATTGTTGTAAGATATTCTTCTACAGGCTTAGGCTCAATAGCCATGTTAGATATGCATGAGACTTTTGCTAAAGAAGCTAAACTTACACGATATCCTAGTGTTTTAAAAATTTTGAAAAGTCTTCTAATACTTATTCTACTTATCTTCGCCCTCTTGCATGAAACAATTAATGTATAGAGGCATACTGTTGGAACACTAACGTCCTCAAAACTTTCTTTTTTTGAAAGAATGTTTTTGGAAAGCTCAAAAGCATACAATGCAATATTTTCTGGTAGAGAAAGTTTTTCACAAACTCTAGATATCACTTTCATGCAATAATATTCTTCACTTTCCTTTGACGTCTTCAGCCAATGTTCTGAAAGTCTCTTATAGTATCTTATACTAGAACTTTCTCCAATTCCAGAAAATTTTCCGTTTCCGTTTAAGCCTTTAAAATCCATTTGGCTTCCAAGCTCGTATAAAATCTTTTGTCCAGTAGCCGCAGGCGTGGCAAATGTCTCCTGTAAAACGTAACCGCATGACTGGCATACGAGTTCATTGTCCACCAATATTAGTCTACCATTGCAGAGTGGGCAACTGCTTTTTTCCATAAAAGGGAAAGCCTTCTATTCATGTTTTTTTAAGGTGGGTCTACAAAATTTTCTTTTGAATGTGCTATCTATTTAGTTTTTTGTGCAAAATATTTTATGTGTGAGTGTGTGGGGTGGACAAATTTAAAATATGGGATGACTATAGCCAGTATGGAGTTGTAAAATGTCTATTGCTGGTAAAAAGTTTGCTGAAGAGTTAGCGAATCTGGTGGGCAAAAAGGTTACTGTTGAAACTGTTGATGGACTAAAATTTAGTGGCGAACTTTCTGGTATAAGTGAAAACCTAAACATAATATTAAGTAATGTTGTTGGTGGAGAGAATGTTAGTAAAGTTGTTATTAATGGAAATTTTGTTAAGAGGATAGAATTGGTGGAAAAACTTTTTGACTTAAAAGCTTTAGCTATGAGGTTAGAAAAGTATTTTCCAAACAATGTAAAACTTATGGAGGAGCTTGGTACAATATTGGTTATGGACAAGATTAAGGTTACTGAAAAGGGTGTTGAAGGAACCGGTCTTGCTACTGTAAGGGTAAGAGAAATTTTCGAAGAATATTTAAGGGAAACTGCTAAAAGACAATGATGGAATGCCCACCTTCGAAGTAAGGAAGACAGATTTAGCGGCAAGAATAGGTAGGCTTAGGACAAGGCATGGTTTTATAGAGACGCCTGCAATACTTCCAGTAATACATCCATTTAATCAGATTATAAGGCCGAAGGAGATGCTGAATATTGGATTTGATGCTGTAATGACTAACTCGTATATGATATTGAAGAGAAGTAGGCAAACGGGAGAATGTTTCGAAGTTCATAGACTACTTGATTTTGAAAAAACTGTTATGACAGATTCTGGTGCATACCAGATTCTTGAATATGGTCATATTGAAGCCTCTCCCGAGGAAATTGTTGAATTCGAGAAGTCTATTGGAAGCGATATCGGTGTAATATTGGATACGCCAACAGGTTTTACAAGAGATAGGAGGAGGGCTGAGGAAACAGTCAATAAGACGATAGATGCTGCAAAAAGGTCTATAAAATACTTTGAACCCTCAGAAACACTTTGGACTGGCCCCATACAAGGAGGAATATTTGATGACCTGCTAGAAAAATGCGCTAGGGAAATGATGAAGTTCAACTTCGACCTCTACGCATTAGGTAGTCCAACACAGTTGATGGAAAAATATGATCTTGAAAATATTGCGAAAATGATTGTTACAGTTAAAAGGGTTCTTCCACTAGACAAGCCTCTGCACCTATTTGGAGCAGGCCATCCTTTAACAATCCCTATTGCAGTCGCTTTAGGCTGCGACCTATTCGATTCCGCCTCCTACATACTTTACGCGAAAAGGGGTGCGTACATGACCGAATATGGTACAGAAGAGTTAGATGAACTAAAATATCTTCCATGCGAATGTAATGTCTGCAGCGGACACTCAGTGAAAGAAATTAGAGAGAGTCCGGAAAAGGTTAGGCTTCTAGCCCTACATAACCTTCACGTCCTTTCAAAGGAAATTAAGTTTGTGAAGCAGGCGATTGAAGAAGGTCGACTATGGGAGTATGTTGGCGTAAAATGTAGGGCTCATCCTAAAGCTTGGTCCGCATTCAAACTCTTCAAAGAATATACTTCGTATTTGAGTGAAGGTACACCTGTTTTTAAGCAGAAGGGCCTATTCTTTTGCAGTACACCAGACCAGTATAGGCCAGAAGCTGAACACAGTTTTAAAAGGATCTTAGAAAATCTTGAAATAAAAAGAGACATCCTCGTACTCTATCTTTCCACTTCAAACGATCATACTTTCTTGTACAAGCTTAGAAGGGAGGCTGAAAAAGTGTTCAGTGATAGGGTGGAAGGTATCCAATTTTGTGCTGGAATATTTCCAATGGCAATAGCTCCTATAGAAGTCTGTGACATATATCCGTTTTCACAGTATGAAACAGCCTTGCCCTTGGATGAGGAAATGAGAAGAGAGTCTATTCTAAGGTTTAAAAAGTTTATGAGAAAGTTTGGCTTCAAAAAAATGGTTGTAGTTGACCACTCTAACGGAAAATATGATAATATTATAGAATGGTTTAAGAGAAGAAAAAATATTATTTTAAAGGTTGTAACCGATAGACGCCTTGAAAAGATTTTAGAAGAGATTGGAGGGCTAGGAATAGAATGTTCCTAAAGCTTTTTCGCCACGCTCTTCCTTTGTAGGAGGTTTAGCTAAAGCCTCCTCAATTGCCTCGGCACCAGCTATAAGAGGTTTCAAGTCCACTTCAAAATTATAGACTCTTGAAATCACGGTTATTGCCTCAGCGCATGCTCTCGGGTCTAGGCGGTTTTGTGCAGCATATGCTAGGATAGAGAAGGCTGGAAAGCCTACTGCCTCAAAATGGTTTAAGAGTATTGCTATAGGTCCAACAATTAGCCTATCATCCTCTAGCACTATAGAATCTTTTAGCGTATCAGGGAGAGTGTACTTGCTTGTGTAAACAATCCTGTATGTTGTATCATCATTTTTTAGTGTTGAATCTAGTCCGCCGATCAGGCAAGCTTCCTTGAATCCTGAAGCAGTAACCCATTCACCTAACTGTGTAAAGAACTGGTACTCTCTTTCTCTTGGAGGTGCAACCTCTGCTTTAAAGAATACAAGATTACCTTTTTGATACAACTCAAATGGTGTAACAATTCGCCCACCTGAAACAGTACATATTGGTGGTGTGAAAACGCTTTCAACAAAGCCTATGCGCTCTGCCTTCAACTGTTGTATAAGATACTTTATACTCCAATATCCAGTAAAACCTATTCCATGGAAGCCTGTAATAAATGTACAGTCCTCGAACTTTTCCCTGCCAACATACACTTTTATTGCCATCGCTAGGGAAAGGGTTAAAGCCCTATAAATTTATGTCTATGCTGTCATAGAGAATATGCGTATAAAGTTTCTTGGAGGCACCAGGCAGGTTGGAAAGTCGGGTGTCCTTATAAAAGGGGAGAGGACAAGTTTACTGCTAGACTATGGTGTAATGCTTTCTAGAGAAGAACCTGGTTTCCCAATCCATGTACAGCCTAAGGAGGTTGATGCAGCCATACTCACTCACGCACATTTAGACCATTCTGGTGCTCTTCCAATGCTATATATTAGTGGTGGTGTTCCTCTAATAACAACCAACATTACTTTTGAGCTGACCGAACTTTTGATCGAAGACTTTATAGGACTCTCAGGCTTCTATTTACCCTATGAATACATAGATATGCTTAACATGAGAAGATATCTTAGAAGGGTTTCGTTTGATGAGCCTATTGAAGTGAAGGATTCTATAATAGAGTTTAGTGAAGGAGGCCACCTGCCTGGCGCTGGAAGTGTTAAAATCAACTTGGATGGGAAAACAATCCTCTACACTGGTGACATAAATGCTAGAAAGACAGCCCTTCTTAGAGGTGCTAAAGTAGATTTTGGCGAAGTTGACATTGTTATAACTGAAAGTACTTATGCTTTACAGGAGCATCCTAACAGGGAGAAGGTTGAAAAAAGTTTTGTTGAATATGCTCGTGAAATAGTTGAAGGTGGTGGAACACTTTTGGTTCCAGCATTTGCTGTGGGAAGGGCTCAGGAGATTGCAATAGTATTGTATAAGGAAGGTTTCGAGCATGAAGTGTACATGGATGGAATGGCGTTGGACACTAACGAAATACTTTTAAGGCATGGAGAATATGTTAGAGACATAAATATTCTTGCTAAAACATTGAATTGGGTTAAAAAGGTTAGGGGCTGGAAGGATAGAAAGAGAATAGTTAAGGAGCCTTGTGTCATAATTTCTCCAGCAGGCATGCTTGTGGGTGGTGCAGCAGCATTCTATAATGAGAGGGTGAGCAAGGATCCAAAAAACGGAATATCTTTTGTATCATATCAGGTTAAGGGTACACCTGGAAGACAGCTTCTGGAAGAAAAGGTTGCATTGATAAATGGTAGGCCTAAGAAGGTTAATGCTGACATAAAACACTTTAACTTTTCCTCACATAGTGGGCGTAGTGAGCTTTTTGACATGATAAAGAGGATAAAGGGTAATCCTAAAGTTTTTACAATGCATGGTGAGGAAGAAAACTGTGTTCAGTTCGCAAAAGATTTAAAGGAAAAGTTTGGTCTAGAAGCTGTAGCTCCAAAGATTGGTGGAATATATGAGCTTTAGAGAAAAGATTACAGTCTACCCCGTCTACAATATGGACGGATACAAGTTTATGAGCCAGATTGAAGCAGCAATAAAATTCTATGATAGAGAGCCAGATGTTTCAGTAAACGTTATACCTCTTTCTTCTAAAGAATATGATGGTTTAAGAAGACAGTTTAAGGCTGACTTGATAATAGAAAAGATTGCTGCTGTAAGAGATTCGGATAGAAAGGGGAAAACTTTGGGTGTTACGGCAATAGACATTTCCATGCCAAACATGAACTTTGTCTTTGGAGTGACGAATACTGTTAAGAAGGTCGCCGTACTCTCTACTGCAAGACTAACAGTAATCTCCAGAGAACTTTTCACTGGCACTAGGACTGTTGAAGAAAGAATTTTTAAGGAAAGCGCTCACGAAGTAGGCCACCTTCTCGGCCTAACACATTGTCCTGAGTCAACATGTATAATGTCGTTTGCTAACACAATAAAACAGGTTGACGACAAACTCCCCATACTATGTAATAATTGTAGAGAAAAGTTGAAGGGATTAAGGTGAATATGGTAAAAAGCATATTCTTTAAACTGTCTTTAATAATCTTGGCTTCAGAAGCTATAACCTTAACCCTACTCTCTTTTTCCAAAAAAATTTACAGTGAACCACTTGTTCCAGCAACATCAGACATATATGTTGCAACAGGAAACACACTCTATTTAATAACAATCTCTTTAGCCGTATCCTTCCTCTTTCTCTGGATAGTGAGGAAAAAGGTTATAAGATTAGAATACATTCTTCTTGTACTCAAGAGCCTACTCTGTTGCGCCCTATTCTGGACATCATCTTCTCTACTCCTTGAAGGCACCATATACTATAGAGGAGAATTAATCAACTTTGTAAGCATAATACTTTTTCCAATAACATTATATATATTCTGGAAAAAGTTTACTATACCGAACCTAATAATAACAATTTTTATGGCTGGATCAAGCGCTTTCCTCATAAAGTTAATGTTCTCTGACCTCGCTACAGGCCTGCTTCTCGTAGGATTTTCTCTTTTCGACCTATATGAAGTTTTTAGAGGTCCGTTAAAGCATTTAGCGCACAGTCTACACTCTAGTGAAATTTCGTTGCTTCTTGTAAGGGTGGAGGATATTGAAGTTGGGGTGGGTGACCTACTATTCTATTCTCTTGCAACAGGTTTAGCATACAGCGTGGGAGGAGAAGTTTTAGCCTTAACCTCAATTATTCTGGTTAAAATTGGTGTACTCTCTACACTCCTTCTTCTTGAGAGGAGTAAGATGCTTCCTGGCCTTCCACTGCCTGTTTTGCTCTCCGTCTTTGCGACCTTCTTGGCTTCTCTTCTATCTTAGGCTTCTTATTAAACTCTATCACTGTACCCTTATAGCTAGAGAGGAACTTTTCAACAGCATCAAAGGGCATCTTGCAAGTGTAAAGAATATTATTTGTCCTTGCCTTAACCTTAGCAAAATCCTCCTTCCAAACAACTCTTATCTCCCTTGCACCTGAAGCTATTTTTGTAAACTCTTTAATATCAAATACTTCCCTAGGCATCTCCACTCAACCATATCTCTTAACCAATATTATAAAAAATTTAGCAAAAATCTTTTATGGCAAGAAGACTGCGGCAGCAATAACTGTTGTCCAGTTACCGTTCTTATCTCCTTCAGCTGACTGTGTAATATTAGATGTTTTAACAATTTTTCCAGAAATAAGCCACTGTTCTTTCTGTTCATCATAGCTTTTTTCAGGATCAAACTCAAGGCCTAATGTTGAAGCGAGCATGTATGCCGCAAGATCTTCAGCATATTCGCCACATTTTTCAGCCGTCATACCGTATGCGTGAAACTCTGAAAGGTATCCGTACATACTTTTATCTTGAGGAATAGCTAAGCCGACAGATGCAGCAATAAGCCTATTCGGCTCATTTGTCTCATTCCTACTTAAAACAACAAATATTATTTGGCCGGGTCTAATATATTTTAGTCCCTCGCTTTTTGGAATCCTCTTTGCTGTAGGCGGTATTATGCTAGAAACTTGAACAATATTACAGTGCTGGATGCCAGCATCTCTGAGTGCAAGCTCAAAACTTGCAAGTCTATCCTTATGAACACCTACACCCTTAGTCAAGAAATATTTGGTTGGAACAAATGTATACATTTTATCGTTTTACGGGTTAAAACCACATTTATTTAAATTTAAAATGAAGTGGGTAAAAGCATCTATTCTAACATTTCCATTTAACACATATTAGATGCAAAAATTTTGTTGGGAACATTATAAGAGTAATATTATGTTATTTCAACTAACCTATTCTACTTTTTCTACTCTCTCTAAAGAAACTATTGTTTATGTGAATGCAAGTATTCTTCATACGCTCTTCTACTTAAGCTGTCTGCTTCACTATTATCTTCCCTTGGAATCCAGATGAACTTAATGTTTTTAAAAGATTTAACCAACTCTTTAGCTTCAATATATTTGGAAGCATAGTAGCCTCCATGGCATTTCCAAACACCATTCATCTGATTAACCAAAAGTTTAGAATCAGATTTAACGACCACTTCTTCCCCAGTTAAATTTAATTTAATAAGAGCCTTTAACGCCTCACACAATGCTGCATATTCACCCAAATTATTTGACATGCCTTCACCTTCTCCAACAACCCCATACTCTCGTACAATAGTTTTGCCGTTTCTATAAATGGTAAATCCATAGGTTGCAACACCATTAGGATTTACAGGCTCACACAATCCATCAATGTAAACCAATATCATTCAACATCCTCCAATGATATTTTTTCAAATTTACTATAAAAAGTATAGGGTAAAATGGTGGGCCAGGTCGGACTTGAACCGACGACCTAATCCGTGTGAGGGATTCGTCCTACCAGTCTAGACCACTGGCCCACTTTTATCCTACTTTTTCGGTCCAACCTGCCTGTTTTTAAGTCTAAGCTCTTTTGAACCACATTTTCTACACTTTTCAGCACGTATACTATTT
>JACIWG010000041.1:4697-12038 GCA_014361085.1 Nitrososphaeria archaeon | reverse complement strand
TATACTGCTTATGAACAGCTTGTAAAAAGGGTTGAAACAAGAATATTTTAGGTATGTGAAGGATATAAAGAAAATTTAGTATAATTTTCTTTAAAAATTGTATGATATTTTCTATATAGGACTTATGGTATAAGGACTATTTTTCTAATTTTAATAAGATAATATGCTAAAATAATCATTAAAATTGCTATCGTTAGCATTGCTGTGGACTGTAATTGGTCTATAGTGGGTTTTCTAAACCTGAGTATTAGGTCCTCATTATATGCTAGTAAAAGGATTGAGGTTGTTTCAACATTTGCTGTCCCATATATTGTTCCATTTAGGTAGCTTTGCGTAGCTATGCCTCCATTTTCTTTCTGATAAGACCATGCCACTTTCTCAACTTCATCGTATATTGTGGAGTTACAGTCTAATGCTTTTACAGTAAAAAGGTATAGGCCAAGCTTATAGTTTTGGTATAGACCACATTCTTTTGCAGCCTTATCCAAGAAACCGTAGCCATTCCACATGGATTCAGCAACCCTAACAAGTCTTGTCGCATTTTCTTTATCCCCATGCAGGTAGTGGTTTAATGCTAGGTAAAGGCATAGGTCAGCATACTCTTCTGCATCATGAAATATTCCACCATCACCTTCGTGATGCCTATCAACCCATATTGTATAGTTTTCACTATCGAAAGTGAATTTTCCGACACAAAATACTTTTCTATCATATCTTATACTAGTTATCTTTTCCCCTAATACGACCTCGAAAAGATTTGGCTTACCAAAAACTCGGATATATGGTGATATAGTTTTGCTAATGTTTCTTGCAATAAAATAGTTATATGGTTCCAATGCTTTAGAAGCCCAGAGATTGTCACTGTAGATCCAGAATGTTCTATAGCATGGTGTATTGTCTGGCACGTTACTGCCTGTGTCCTCTGACTCGCTTACAAGCCCTATTCTCGGATCATATCTGTTTACAATATATTCTGCAGCCCTACTAAGTCTTTGAGCAAACCTATTATCTTCCTCTACTTGATTGGCTATATAATTAGTTAAAATAATTAAATATGCTACGAATGCCAGAAGTATTATTAGGGCAAAATATTTTCTGTTAACCTTTTCCTTCATTTGTTCCGTAAAATATATTACTTTTAGATATAAATTTTTATTTAGTTTCTTTAACGAGTTTATTAGCTACTTAGACCTTGATTTTTATCTGTCTCCGCATTTGCTTATAAAATTGTGACAGTCGACTTATACCCTTTGGTCATCCTCTGACAGGCTCAATCGCGAGAAAACCTAAAGAATAGACGAGCTTTAACAGGATAAAATATTCCCTTTTTTTAATTTTAATATTTATAAAGTTGAATTAACTTTCTTGGTATATGAAAATTTTGATAGTATATTATTCTAGGTCTGGCATGAATGAGAAGTTGGCTAAAGTTTTGCAAGAAAATCTTGGTTGTGAAATGGAAAAGATTGAGGAATTTGAAGATCGTAGGGGTATGTTAGGGTTTATTAAGAGTGGTATGCAGTCTGTTTTGAAAAAGAGGACAGAAATTAAGCCTACAAAATATGATCCCGCATATTATGATATCGTTATTGTAGTTTCCCCTATTTGGGCTGGATTCATTCCACCACCTATGCGAACATATTTGTACAATTTTAGGGAAAAGTTTAGGAGACTAGCGTATGCTTCAGTCTCATATTCTGGCTACGGGAACTCTAAGGTTTTAAGTGACCTAGAGCATCTCATACTAAAGAAGGTTGAATCACATCTGCTTCTTAAGGAAAATGAGGTAAAGTCTTCATTATACCATGATAAAGTTGGATATTTTCTTGAAAACCTCAAAAAGCTTGAATAAGGCTCAATCTTTGTATGGTTTCTATCCTATAACCAGATTTTTCTAAATATTCTTTCAGGAAAATTCTTTGACAACAGTTGCATGAAAAAATATAAATGTGTTAAATAATAAAAAGTTAATATGAGATTATGATATGTAGCCTAAATTTTCTTGTTCGCTTTCTTCACGCTTTTCCTCCTTAACATATTCATAAAATTTTTTATGAAATGATAGTGCAAGGTCCTCCATTTTCCTTAAATCTATTTCAACATTTATGACTTTAGAAAAAACTCTTAGCAGGGAAAGTGGTGCTATAAAGTCTCTTCCAGCTGTCAGGTATGTTTCACCTAAAAGTATTACACCATCTATACCAAACTGTTTACCATAGCCTACAAGGAGACCGTTTACACCAGATATTACACCTTCACCCTTGAATGGTATAACACCGTGAACTCTTAATTCGTCTAAAAGGTCTCTTCTAGTCGCTATTCCATAGACGTTAACATTCCATCTGTAGGAATATATTGGTGTTGCAGCAAATGTGTAAATTATTTTTGGCCTGTAAACTCTGATTGTGTCAATAATTTTGTATGAAAGCTGATGCTGCCATTCTGGAGAAGTTGGCTGAGTTATTCCAGTGAATATTAGGAACTGTTTTCCTCCCGCTTCAGCATAATATAGTTTAAAAATTTCATTCATAAGGTCTTCAACAACTCCATCATGAGATGATATGACTGGTGAAGCAAGATATGGTGCGTTAACTGAGCAGACTTTTACCGCATTAAACTGTTCAATCAAATAGTCGGCAGCCTGTTTTCCAGTTAAACCCATTCCAGGGAGACCTGCAACAAATATAAGATTATCTCTAACTATGCTTGGGTCAAGGTCGACTACAAAATTTAGGTCAAGCATCCTTCTACACTTAACTTACAATATCTTTTGCGTAAAATAAATAGTTTTAGGATAGCGTTCTCAAAGATTTTTGCCAAAACTTTATGATTTCATCTTCTTAAGCTCTTCAACTATCTCTTTTGCACGGTCAAAGCGAACCCTACCCTCTTGAACCATTCTTTCAACCGCCATGTCAATAATATCTGGTGTAGCTCCAGCCATAATAGCAATATTTCTTGCATGAAGTTTCATGTGACCCCTCTGTATACCTTCTGTTGCAAGAGCCTTTAATGCAGCCAAATTCTGTATAAGTCCAACAGCACCCATAATTTCTCCAAGTTCATCGGCCGTCTTCACTCCAAGAATTTTTAAAGCTATCCTAGCAACAGGATGAGTCTTAACAGCGCCGCCAACTAGACCTACTGCCATAGGCATTTCTAATGAGCCTACGAGGTCACCTTCACTATTCTTTTCCCAAACGGTTAGAGGAGAATATTTTCCAGAACGTGAGGCATAAGCGTGGGCTCCAGCCTCAATAGCCCTATGGTCTTGGGCTGTGGCTAAGGCTACAGCGATAATACCGTTCATGATACCCTTATTGTGTGTAGCAGCCCTATACGGGTCGGCTGAAGCGAATGCCCATGCGTCAACGATCCTGTCAACCACATCTTCGCCTCCGATCTCATTCTTGTCTATCACAGTTCTCGCGCGGACAAGCCTCCTGTCAGCCAAATTCGATATTATTCTCAACAGAACCTTTCCTCCAGAAACGTCTTCAATGTATGGTGCTATTGCTTCAGCCATAGTATTAACGGCGTTAGCGCCCATTGCATCTCTAACATCAACAATAATGTGGGTGATCACCATAGGCCCCTTTAAAGTGTCTATTACCCTTACTTCGATATCTTTTACACCACCACCTAGGCTTACAAGTGTAGGATCCTGCTCATTAGCAATTCTGACAAGCTCATTTTTATGCTCAAGAATCTTTAGCTTAACATTCCATGGATCCCTTACGCTGGTTAACTGTATTTGGCCTATCATAATTGGGCCGGTGCTTGAAGTAAATATGCCTCCCTTTGCTCTAGCCCATTTGGCAGCATTACTTGCTGCGGCAACAACGGAAGGTTCTTCAATAACCATTGGAATAAGCCTATCTTTTCCGTTAATTAGAAAATTTACTGCTACAGCAAATGGGTAGGTCATTGTTCCCACAACATTTTCTATCATCCTTTCCGCAGTAGACAGGTCAAGATTACCTACCTTTTTTAACAGCATCGTCTCCTCTTCTGTAAGTTCAGCGAATTCGGCAACAATCTTCAACCTTTCCTCTAAAGGTAGTTTATAAAATCCTGAAATACGTGATGTTTTTTCAGACATATATCATCTAAAAGTCTTTAAATTTTGAACTTATATAGTTATAACTCCAGTTAAAAAAGTAAGACAGGAGACTAATTAAAAAAGGATATTCACATCCAATAGCAGTAGAAAGTCTTCTGCGATACCTTTATTTATTAATCCAATCTTTAACTCACTTCTGACAACTATGATATTTAACGTATTCTTTTTAGGGAATGCTGGATGCGGTAAAACTAGGTTAGCTTACGCTTTCAACAGGTGGCTTAGGAGAAAGGGTTTCAAGTCCATAGTATGTAATCTTGATCCTGCGGCAGAATATTTTCCGTATGCTCCTGAATTTGATATTAAAAAGTATGTGGATGCTAGGAAGCTTATGATTGATGAGGGTCTTGGACCTAACGGTGCCATACTTTCTAGCGTAGATAAAATGAATAAAATGTTTAAGGTTTGGTTTAAAGATATTTTAGAATATGATGTTGATTTTAGGATTTTTGACACTCCTGGACAGCTTGAGATACTTCTTTATAGGAATTCTGCAATTTCATTTATAAGCAAGATTGGTAAGAGTGGAAGGAATGTTGGAGTATTTCTTGTTGAAGCTAAGCTTGTTAGAGAACCCGTTTCTTTAACTGTCTTGCTGATGCAGGCTAATATTGCGAAAGTTAGACTTGATATGCCGACAGTTCTCGCTATAAGCAAATCAGATCTGAAGCTGAGAAGAGATCTTGAAATGTTACTATCTGACAGTGAATATCTTGAGAAAAGGGTTGTTGAAGAGGGTGTTGGCGGCCACAAGAGTGCTGCTATTTTACTTTGCAGGGCTTTGGCGCAGATGCCTTGGCGTCAGAGGCTTGTCAAAGTTTCTTCTTTAAAAGAAACGGGGTTTAGAAGCTTGTATGGGATTATAAATGAGGCTATGTGTGTTTGCGGTGATTTAACGTAATCATTGTTTGAACACTTTTTGGAAAAATTCTAGGCTGCGATTAATTGCCTGCCACTGCCATTCCCACTTATTAAATGTATGATCCGAACCTTCTATGAAATATTTTTCTTTCGGATTAAGAGCGTTTTCGTAGAGTTTCTCAGCATGGGATAATGGTACTAGTTTGTCATTTGTTCCATGCACTATAAGAATTGGCCTTGGAGAAATTTTTGAAACACTTTTTAGAACATTATGTTTTAGTGCATCTAATATGAATTTTCTTCCTATCCTGTCTCCTGAAGGCAAGTCTATGTATGATTTTAGGAGGAGCCTGTTTAGGCTTACTTCTCCAAACATGCTTTTAATGCTTGACTCCATTTCTCTCAAGTCTCCCGGACTACTCCAAGTGCACACAGCCTTTATTCTATTATCTTCTGCCGCAGTTAATATCGATATTATACCGCCTAAACTTAATCCTATAACACCCAACTTCTCTTTCAGCGCCTCATTTCTGTCATAGAGGAAGTTTAATGCATTACCTAAGTCTTTAACCTCATCTGAAATTGTTATTGAATCGTAGGAGCCTTCGCTTTCACCACATCCTCTAAAGTCGAACCTTAATGTAGTGAAACCATTTTTACAAAATTCTCTGGCAGCATAAACAAAGAGACGGTGCGCTTCAATTCTGTTTCCCGTGAAACCGTGACAGAATATTATTGCTGGTGCTGGAACTTTATCGGGCACATGAAGGACGCCAGCTATTTTTTCACCTTCACTAATAAAATTTACATAAATTTCTTCCATAGGTTGATCTTCTTTTGGGAAAAATAAAAGCTTTTTGCAAACCTTTAATACACCTTATTTTAAAATATGGTTTATGAAGGTTGCATTCCTTAGAAGTTATACTCTAAGGAAAGGAGATTCTATGGCAACTGACATGATAGGATACGGTGCCACTGTTCCTGATGCAATTGTAGAGGAAATGAGAAACAGAGGCATTGAGGTTATCGATGTTATCCCTCATGTTGAGGAGTCAACTCCAACAGTTTCTAAGCTCGAATGGATATACGAGGGCTATAAGAAATTAATTCACATCATATTAGAAGATGATGTTGACTACATTTTCGTATTCCATATCTTCCACCATTTCCCAAGCGAGATAAGGAGAATTTTATGTGATTTAAAAAGTAGGGTTAAGTTATGCGGTTACACTCACGGAAGCCACTGGAATCCTACTGACATTTTCAGATTCATTAACTATCCTAGCATGGAGATTACAGATTTAGCGAACCTTTATGTTATGGACATGATATTTCAGGTTTCAGAATACGCTGTCAAGGTCATGGATGAAGAAATAAGAAAGTTTAACGAGAATGTTGCATGCAAGCTTTTTGAAAAGTATAGGATTGTTGGATTACCTATTAATGCAAAACTTATAGACAGCCTTAAAACTGATAAAAAATTTGAGAAACTGACCATTGTCTTCAATCACAACCTTATTTCAAGCAAGAATCCCATAATGTTTGTCAGGGTTATGGAAAGACTGCTAGAAAAATATGATATCCAAATAATTTTTACGCGAAGCATATGCGATGATATTCAAATTGATTCAGTGCTAAAGGAGTTCAGGAGAAAGTATCCGGATAGAGTATTTTTTATTGAAAAGCCTGGTGCAGACCCATATTATCCTACACTATGGAAATCGCATATTCAAGTTTCCACCGCTATTCATGAAACTTTTGGAGTCGCTACGGTGGAGGCAATGTACACTGGAAACTGTTGCATACTACCAAACCACTGCAGTTACCCAGAAATTACTGAAAACTATCAAGAATGCTTATACGAGTATAATGAGGAAGAACTTTACAGGAAACTGGCTTACGTGATAGAAGATGAGGGGGCGAGAAAGAGGATAGGTTTAGAATTAAGTAGTAGGGCTAGGAAATATGTTCCTGAGGCTGTTGTAACAAAAATAATTAATTTTATGAAAAATTTTTAGAAAAAATGTGGTTTAAAATTTTATAATAAATATTTAAATACATCTTTTTTTATTCTATTTACAGTTGATAATATGAGTGTTGATAAAATTTATCAACTTGCAATGGAATTCAAACCTTTTGAAGTCCAAAACGAAATAAAAAGGCTTCTCTCTGAAGGTGTTGAACCTGAAAAGATTTTGGATCAACTTCGTAGAGCAATGATGGACGCTTGTGAAAGATATGGTAAAGAGTTTGCTTTACCCCAACTTTCAGCTATCATGTCAGCATTTACTATGGGATATGATATTCTAAAAGACAGGGTAGAGTATAAAGGGAAGGGTAGAATTCTTATGGGAACA
>JACIWG010000041.1:0-4687 GCA_014361085.1 Nitrososphaeria archaeon | reverse complement strand
AATGCACTATATTGGAAAGGATATCATTAAAGTTCTCTATATGGCTGACGGATTTGAGGTTATAGATTTGGGTGAAAATCTGATGGCAGAAAATTTTATACAAGGCATTATAGAGTATAAACCTCATTTGGTCGGTATTTCAATGTTTTTAACTAACGCCATATATGAACTTAGCAAGATTATTGATTTTTTGGAAAAGGAGAGGTTAAGGGACAGAGTTAAAGTTATTGTTGGAGGAGTTCAGGGTAACCGATATATTGCAGAAAAATATCGTTTAGACGGTTGGGGCCATGATCCGAAAACGGCTCTAGAGCTTGCAAACAGGCTTGTTATGGAGGTGCGTTCAAAATATGGTTGAAATGACTGGTCTCGAGAGAGCCTTAACTTATTTGCGAGGTGAAAAGCCTGACAAGATGCCAATATGGCTGGAGTCAGTTTACTTGGCTTGGCAATATTCTGGAACAAGAAGCTTGAAAGAGTATATCTATGACCCTAAAGCTATAGCTCTTGGACATATTAGGGTTGCTGAAAAATTTAGGGTTGATATTACTGGCGTTAACACGGACCAGTGGGTTATGTACGAAATATTGGGTGCAGAAGTTGAAATATTGGATCATGTGGTTCAAGCAAAGATACCTCCTTGGAGATATAGGCCTGACAGAAGCGTTTACGACAGGTTTATCGAGAAGGTTGAAAGAATTGAAAAGAATTTGAATGAGTTTGATCCTAGAAAGTGCAGGAGGGCTAAAGCATTATTTGATGCTTGGAAGATCGTGGCGGAAAAGATTGGTAAAAAGGTTCTATTAAGGCAAGGTATTCTCGGGCCTGCGGCAACCTTGGCTTTAACAATTGGAATGACTGAGGCTATGAGAGATGTTATGATATTTCCAGACCTTCTGGGAACACTCACTAAAATGGTTAGAGGGCCTTTAATGGAATGGACTGTAGATGTAGCCTATAAGATGGTTGAGGCAGTAAACTTCACAAACTTTTGCATGGGGTTCAGTGGCTATGATAGGTCTCTTTTGAACCCTGAGCTTAGGGAATGGCTTGCCCAGATTGACTTAGAATACTTGAATAGGGTTAGAGATAGAATAGGAAAGGATGTTCCAATAACTACACACGTATGCAGTTGGGACCCTGACTTGGACTTTATATATGAAAGATTTGGTAAACCTAAACTTATTAATGAGCTGCAGTTCTATGCACCAGGTTCAACCTATCCTCTTGAAAAGGCTGTTGAAAATTTTGGTGACAAGATTCCATTGTGTGCTGGAATAGACCATCTTGGGCCACTGTTTACTGGAACACCAGAGGATGTTGAAGTGATGGTTAAACGTTCTATCGAGTTAGGTAGAAAGTGTATAAGTTTCGCTTTAGGGCCAGGATGTGGATTAAGCCCAAACACGCCTGAAGAAAATCTTCTAAAGATTGCTGAAGTTCGTGACAGGTATGGAAGATATGGGTGAATGTTTTCAGGTTGAATGCTTTTGCCTGTAATCGGCAGATTTGAGGGACGAAAGGGTAAAATTTTCTATAGCCTCGGCGCTTTCGGTGAATCTCTAATATTCGCCATTATTGCAACATATCTAACATACTTTTATATTGAAATTGTAAGACTTGACGCTTTTTTAGTTGGTATTGGGTACATGGCAGCCTATGGCATATGGAATTCTATAAACGATATGATTGCAGGATACCTTTCTGACAGGACTAAAAGTAGGTGGGGTCGAAGGATACCTTATGTACTTTTCTTTTCACCTCTAATTATACTACTGTTTATACTAGTTTGGATGCCTCCGCTTGGAGTACGACCTTTATCTAATCAAGCAAATTTATACATATTTGGATATTTTATATTAGTTGTATTTTCTTTCGAGTTTATTTACACTTTAGTTGATGTCGGATGGAATACACTTTTTCCAGAAATGTACAGTAGTTTAAGTGAAAGAAGTGAAGTTGCAGTCTATAGGCAGGTTTTTGCAACAATGGGGGTAATAGTAACCCTTATTCTCGCACCACAGATTATAACACAGTTTACTGAAAATTTTGGAGAATTTCAGGGATGGATGTTTTTCGGATTAACTATCGGATTCATGGGCGGTTTTCCTTTTCTTCTTTCACTTTTTGGCAGTAGGGAGAAGGGAGAGTGTACAAGTAAAGGGTCGTTACCGCTCAAGGAAACATTTGTCGTAACTTTTAAGAATAAATCGTTCATTACTGCAGCGTTTCTTATTCTGACTACAAGTTGGATCTGGAGTGTGTTGGAGGCCATGACACCATTTATTGTCAAGCATTTTCTTGGCGGAGACATTGGTGATATAACAATAGTGGGTGCACCTATGATAATATTTCCAGTACTTTTTTATCCTGTTTGGAGAAAAGCTTGTGTTAGGTTTGGGTCAAGAATCACACTCGCTATATCAACTATTTTGATGGCGTCTGGTTTGCTTCTTCTCACACTCTGGGCTGATTCTATTACTGAGGCTGTATTTTTAACATCTTTTTTTGGAGCTGTGAATGGTGGTGTTCAGCTTTCTAGAGAGCTTTTGATACCGGAGGTCATTGACGAGGATGTTCTAAAAACTGGTTTTAGAAGAGAGGGAATATATTATGGAGCGCGTACGTTTGTGGACAGGTTTGCACTTGCACTTACTGGAATAAGCACCGCATTTATCTTTGGATTAAGCGGATATGTGGCTGGAGAAGTGCAGTCTAGTATGGTTGTCTTGAATATGCGCTTGGGCATGGCCCTTGTTATTCTTATCGCTTTAGCTACATTCATTGTTGCTGTAAAATATTATCCTCTAGGTAGAAGAGAGGAAAAAAAGATATAGTTTAGAAAGAGTATATTATGCTTTAATCAGCCTACTATAGTGTTTGGATTGAGTATATTGTTTGGATCGAAGAGTTTCTTGATTCCAGAGAGTAGTTCAATAACTTTTGGATCGACAAACTTGTAAAATTCTTTCACCCTCGCCTTGCCTATCCCATGTTCTCCAGTGATTACACCACCTAAACCCAGTGTCGCTTCATAGATTTCGTTCCTAATCTTTTCACAGTTTTCTAAATCCTTTCTCAAAATATGTGGGTGAATGTTCCCGTCTCCAGCGTGGCCGTATGCAGGTATCTCTGTATAATATTTTGAAGCTATCCTGTCGAGTTCGTCAGCAAGCTTACCCATCTGTGCAGGAGGAACAGTTACATCGAGAACGTCTGAAGAAAGTGGTTTTAATGCTGCAAGAACATTTTTCCTAATCTTCCAAACCCTATTTTCTTCGCTTCCTTCAGCAATCCTTGGTTCGAGACTATTATGTTCCATGCAGAATTCGCTCGCCTTTTCTGCTTCACTAAAGACTATATCTTTTTTGCCAGCCAACTGTATTAGTAGAAGCACAGGGCCTGGGATGTCAGTGTACCATGTTTCACCCAAATCTTTTGCAGAAATGTCCATGCACTTGTTCTCTACATATTCTAGGGAAAGGGGTTCTATTCCACTAGACAGTATTGGTGCTACTGCACTGAAGGCATCATGCCTATTATTGAATGGCACAAGAAGTGTCAGCTGATATTCTGGTTTTGGCAAAAGCTTTACTGTAGTCTTGGTAACTATACCCAATATCCCACCGCTTCCAACGATCAACTGTATCAGGCTTGAGGTCACATTGTCTTTAATAAGTTTGCCACCTAACTTCAGTATTTCACCAGTTGGCAAAACAACCTCTAAACCTTTAACATGATGTCGCATGACACCATGCTTTACAGCCCTCGCGCCACCTGAATTGTTTACAGTTATTGCACCCATAGAGGCCTGCTCGTTTGCCGGATATGGTGGAAATATGAATCCAGCTGAAGTTACAATCCGTCCAAATTCTTCTAAGGTGACTCCAGGTTCAACAGTCGCCATCATATTATCTTTGTCAATTTCAACATTTCTCATACGCTCGAGGGATATTATTATACCATCTCTTGTTGGAACCGCTGCTGCAACAACGCCGGTGCCACCGCCTCTAGGATAAACTGGAATTTTTCTATCGTTAGCCAGTCTAACTATCTTTGAAATCTGTTCAGCATTAATGGGCTTCACCACTATACAGTTTGTTGAAGGCTTTATGGATGTTGCAACAAATGTTTCATCATATAGGTACGGTTCTATCTGCTCTCTTTTCATCAGAACATAATCTTTTCCAACAATATTTTCAAGTTCCAAGGCCAAATTATTATATAAGTTCATGGTTCTCGTAGATAGTTTAGCATACTGTAAAGATAAAGTTTTTTGTTCCTAGGAAAATAAAATGTGATAATATAATTTTATATGAGGCCATAAAGTTTATAAGAAAAATGTAATATGGTTTTATATGATGAAGTTAGAGGGTAGAAGAAGGTATCCTCTCTCACTAATTTTGTTAACACTAGTCTTTACTTTATATTCTATTGTAAGATATTTTGAGGAGGATCCAGCCTTTGCACTTTTTATCTGGTTCACTCTCATAATTGGCTGTTATGCGACAATATCATTTATGGAGTTAAGGGGAATATTTTTAAATCAAAAGATACTATTGACCTTAATACTTTTAATAACATTAGGTGGTGGAATATTAGTAAACATATACATTTTTAGTGCAAATAGCAGCTTTTCTATTAGAATATTTTCTATGGGCATGTTTATCTTAATTATAACGGTATA
>JACIWG010000040.1 GCA_014361085.1 Nitrososphaeria archaeon | reverse complement strand
ACAACTATAACGATAGAAACCTCTACACCGAACTCCTTAAGCAATCCCCTTAACTGGCCCACAAACTTTAAACCATTATCGAGCAAGTCAGCCCTTTTACTTACAGCAAATGTTGGTGGATAGAAGGTGGAGCCCTTAACCCTAGGCGATTCAAGCCCGCTTCCAAAAAATGAAGCTAAAAATTCTCTTTTAACCCAAAGTGGTGCATTCAATATCCATTCAGGGACAGTGTATTCAACGTCACTTTTTTTGCCCACGGGTACACCTAATGCTTTGAAGAAGGTGAAAAACGCTATAGAGCTGCAGTGCAGCACATGATAATGCCCTCGGATGAGAAGAAGCTTTGAGCCGTTGCTCACTGTGCTTTCAGAGAAGCCTTCATAAAGTGGGGAACAGTGGAAGCCTAGGGATTCGATATCAGACTTTATAGTATTCAAGTCTCCAACATTCCCTGAGACGATAACCTTTCCCCCAAACCCTGAACCTGAAACAGAGTAGCTTAGTGAGCCGTCGCCGAAAAGGTGGCCGACAAGTCTCACTATCTTTGAAAGGTTGGGGTTATCGTAGGTTAATGGTATAAGACCCCTTTCTTTAAGCGTGCTCAAAATTTTTTCCCGCTTACACCGTTTGGGTGTAGCGTTCACTATGTCTTCTTCTGATAAAATGACATCATTTTTTTCTTCCAGATACGGCAGCTCACATGGTAAAACTATAACCTTGTCCCCTGCTCTAACATTTTTTAAATCCAATATGCCTCTATTTGTGTAAATCGGGTGGTCTCCACTTCCAACAAGTCTTCTTCCAGTTTCTGTAATAAGTTCATAGACACCATGTATTCTGGCTTCCCAATCTTTTATTGAAAAGTAGTCGGTTAAAGATGTTAGTTCAACCCTTTTATCTAGATAATTGTATGAAAATATCTTAGTTTTCTCCCACTTATTAGAGAGATCCTTTATCTGTAGTACACTACCATCTAATATTATGTTCGTGTCAGGCGCTACACACTTGCGTATGGCTGAGTTAGGCTGCTTTGATTCTACACCAACCTTTTCCAATACAATACCTCTCGCCTGAGGTGCACCTTCGAGTGGGTCAAATCTTTCTTTTATTCTTAGCGCCCTTTTAATATACCTTTTACTAGACCATCTAAACTTTTTCCTCTTTTCTATCAGTCTTCTTGCTGCAAATTCGCCTACAGGTGATTTTTTACCCATGCTATCAGCAAAAGGCGGAACTATTACAGTTATATAACTGTTTCTTTCCTATGTTTGGGCAACTATTCTTACGTCAGCTATATCAAAGTATCTTCTCACTAGAAGCCTTGCTTTTTCAGCATGCTTTCCACCCAAACCTACGACCGCACCTTGGAATCTTGGACTGACTAATACTACTATTGCTATCTTGCTACCGTCAGCCCTCTCGCTTAAACGTACTTCACTAATGTACTTTGGATTAAGTACATTTTTTATCAGTTGGACTGGATCTTCAGAGTATGCTACAATTTCGACAGGCTTCTTTATAATATTTTCTAGCGCTCTCACACATGAGCCTTTGCGTCCTATTGCGAGACCTATTTCGTTTGGGTTGACTAGGAAGATTACACGGTTCATTTTATTGTCTATTACACAGTCTCTTGCAGTGACACCACTTACTCTTTGAAAAAGTGAAAGAAGTTCAAGCTCCTGTGTTGACCACGTTATCTTGTCAGGCATGCTAATCAACTTTTAGCTTCAGGCAAAATTTCCTTTAAATCGTAGCCTCCAGTAGATTTTATTGAGAGTACTGAAACCCTAAAATTTTTTCCCAAAGCCCTTCCAAGCTCGATTGAGCTGCCATCGTATTCGATTATTGGAATAGAGTTCTTTTTACAGTCTCTGTAAAGCTTCTGTCTAATATTAGGTTTAATGGATTTTGATACTATTACAGCCTTTGAACCCCTAAGCTCCTCTAGAACCTCGTTTGTACCATACACTATTTTACCCTTTTTAATAACTTGACTTAGGAAACCTTCAATCTGACTTTTGTTCAACATTCTCACCCTGTGTTATGAATAGGTCAACCATTCCAGTACCAACTGGAATGGGGAGGCCTACTATAACACTTTCGGTTACACCTTTCAACTGTTCTATTTCACCTTTAACAGCTGCTTCAGCCAATGTTGGAACAGTTATTTCGAAGGCGGCTCTTGCTAGAACACTTGCCTTGCCTCCTACAACACCATGCCGTCCAACCTGCTTTAATGCGCCGGTTACAGTCATAAGGTCTGCCACCAGATATATGTGCCTAATGTCCACTTCTAGACCCTGCTCC
The DNA here is from genome assembly GCA_014361085.1 of Nitrososphaeria archaeon. Lineage (GTDB taxonomy): Archaea > Thermoproteota > Nitrososphaeria > JACIWG01 > JACIWG01 > JACIWG01. The sequence continues at coordinate 9,839 of JACIWG010000040.1, read as the reverse complement.
TCCATAGTTTTACTTATTTCCCTTACAAGGGCAGCCCTTGCAGCCTCAATTCCAAGTGTAGTCCATATTTCGTATATGTCGTTTGTTATTGTTCTTGTGGGATCAACGCCTTCGATCTTCAAAACTTTTGCAAGGTTTGAACCCTTAGTCTGTATAACCCATTCAGAACCCTCTTTAACTACAGTTGCCTCAGTTATGCCTGGAATACCCTTTAATCTACTGTTCAAGATCTTGTTCCTTATCCTTTGGAGAGAAAGAGGGTCTGCTCCCTCAACCATTAATATGATTGTGTCTTCGTTTACAATTTCAGGCTTCCTTTTACCGGTCTCAATCTGTGAGGCAACATATTCTGGTGTTACAACAAGCTCTTCCATAGCCTCTTTATCTAGAACAAATGTTATCTGCCCACTTGGGTCGATTTCACTACTCTTTACCACATCACCTATTTTCGAAAACCTTATTTCAGCAGCTATTTTTCGAGCAAAGTCCAAGTCTTCAGCAAACTCTGGTAGAAGGTAAATGTCCATTGTAGGTGTTGAAGGCTGTCTTCTCGCGTCAACAAGCTCAATAAGCCTTGGAAGGCCCAAAGTTATGTCTCTTTCCTTTACACCTGCAAAGTGGAAGGTTCTTAAAGTCATCTGGGTACTTGGTTCACCAATAGACTGGGCTGCAACAACACCTACAGCTTCACCTGGCTCTATTAGTGCCTGTTCAAAAAGTTCAACCGTCCTTTTAAGCACATTTTCCACATTTTCTTTAGGAAGTTCGGACTTAGATAGTGCTTCCTTCAACTCCTCTATAAGTTTTGGATTAAGGCGGTGAACGTATTCTGAAAGAAGCTTTTCCAGCTCCTCTGCTTCAATAGGAGCACCTTTTGCTATAAGCTGTTCTGCTTCAATAAGCCTACGTACGTTGACAGCCTTACCATGGTCACTTTTAGATGGGTCAACACCATCTTCACCGTAGAGGAACTGTATTATTGCACCTTCAGGGTCTCTGACAGTCCTATCGTATTCAACCCTCAGATGCTCCATAGCATTAACAAGACGCCTCTGCATGTAACCGCTCTGCTGTGTTCTAACAGCGGTGTCGACAAGACCTTCTCTTCCACCCATTGCATGGAAGAAGAATTCAAGTGGGTTTAGGCCGTCTCTGTAATTTGATTTAATAAAGCCTTTAGCGTCAGGGTTAGGGTCATTTGGTTTAAAGTGGCATAAGGTTCTATTCTCGAAACCTCTAGTTATACGCTTTCCACGAATAGACTGCTGACCCAATGCTGCAGCCATGTGGCCGATGTTCAAAGGTGAACCTCTAGCACCAGTCCTAGCCATTACCACAGCACTATTATCGTCGCTCAAGTATTTTTCAGCAACCTTTCCAGCATTATCACGTGCTTTAGAAAGTTCGTTAACAATATACAGTTCAAGAGCCTCTTCTGGAGAAAGGCCTCTCATCAGAGGCAAGGTTCCTTCCTCATACTGTCTTTGAAGATCCTTTATACGCTCATATGCTTCTGCTATCGCTTGATTAACAGCCTTTCTAGCGCTAGGTGGAAGCCAGAAGTCACCGTAGCCTATAGTGAAACCTTTTGATGTAAGATATGCTTTAATCACCCTCAATATGGAGTTCAAAAAGTTTCTTGCAGCATCACTACCATATTCTTTTACAATCCTATGAAGTATACTGTCAGGCTTTTCAGCACCTATAGAGGACTTATCTATTACTCCGGAAACAAGTATTCCATCCTTTATTACAACATGCTTACCACGCCAGCTAGCCCTAAGAGTATAGTTAAAGCCCTTGGGTAGGAAGAGTGAGAAAAGCTGTCTACCATGATAAAGTTCCTTAGGCTCCTTTACAGTAGGCTCAGGCATTGGACCAAAGTATCCACCAATATTCGCGAGATTAAAGAACTCTTCTTTTGTCAGGTAGGTGTCATCTTTTGTGAGAAGATATGCTCCAGTAAGAAAGTCTCTTATGGCTCCAATTATCGGGCCACCGTATCTTGGTGAAAGAATCTGGTCCTGCACCCTCATAAGGAGCTCAGCCTCACATCTAGCTTCCTCACCCTGTGGAACATGAAGGTTCATTTCATCTCCGTCGAAGTCAGCGTTGTATGGTGTACATACTGCAGGATGCAGTCGGAATGTTCTGCCTGGTAAAACTTTAGCCTGATGAGCCATAATCGACATCCTATGAAGTGAAGGCTGCCTATTGAATAGTACAATGTCGCCGTCAACAAGATGCCTTTCCACAATATATCCTGGAGCAAGAGCAGCTGCTACAGCCTTCCTATCCTGTACATAATCTAATCTTATTTTCACACCATCTGGTCTAATAATGTAGTTTGCACCAGGATAGTTTTCTCCATTAATAACAAGCTGCCTAAGCCTTTCAATATTCCATACAGTAACCTTCTCGGGAATAGTAAGCTTTTTCGCCACCTCAATTGGGATACCTACTTCGTTTATGTCAAGGTTCGGGTCAGGAGATATTACAGTCCTACTTGAAAAGTCAACACGTTTTCCTGAAAGATTACCTCTAAACCTACCTTCCTTACCCTTAAGCCTCTGGCTTAAGGTTCTTAGTGGACGACCTGAACGGTGGTGGGCTTGAGGAATACCACTTACCTCATTATCGAAGTATGTTGTCACATGATATTGTACTAGGTCCACAAGGTCCTGGACTATAAGTGGTGGTGAACCAGACTCCTTACTTTCTTTAACCCTCTGGTTTGTTCTAAGAATGTCCACAAGCTTGTGTGTTAAGTCGTCTTCAGAACGTATTCCTGTTTCAAGTATTATTGATGGTCTTACTGTGACAGGAGGTACAGGTAGAACCTGTAGTACAAACCATTCTGGCCTAATCTTTTCAAGGTCGTAGCCTAATAGTATCAGGTTCTTGTCGTTTATGTCTTCAAGCCAGGCTCTTATCGAGCTTGCTAGAAGACGTGATGGACCCTCCTCCCTTATTTCATAGAATGTTGTGGGCTTAACAAGCTGTATCTCGTATTTTACATTTCCACAGTGTGGACACTGTCTAACCTTTTTAGCCTTAGACTTAATTTCTCTAGCAATATTTTCGTACACTTCGGGTGTAATATATTTACTTTCCTCCAGAATCTTCTTGTACTTGCTTATTTCATCATCATTTAATATAAGCTTGTGACAGACTCTACAAGTACACTGTAGTATGGTGTATATGTCGTCTACAAATGCAACATGTATTATTGGTTCAGCCAACTCAATGTGTCCAAAGTGTCCTGGACACTTTGCTGAAGTGTTACCGCAAGTTGCACACTTTTGACCAGGCTCTAATGTTCCAAGCCTTGGATCCATCAACCCGCCTGGAACCGGTAAACCATCTCTGTCATACGTTTCTGGAGCAGTAATTTCTACAACACTATATGCCCTAATAATTTGTGGTGAGAAGACTGAAAACTTTATTCCACCAATATTCTTTTGAATTTCTTGAATAGACAACCTTTTTCACCTCCTAAATCTTATCCTTTAATATTAGACGGGGCAAAATGTTGAGGCTCATCATTTCTTGTACGAGAAGCTTAAAGGCGTATGCCATTGAAACTGTAGCTATTCTAGCATTGGTTCCGCAGACTCTGCAAGTATACTTTCTGGTTCTAGCGTCAAAGTATGCGATTAGGCCACAGTTTTCGCAAACGTAAACGTCAGTTTTATCTGATTCGTCCAAAAGCCTATCCTTCAAAACCATTGAAGTACCGTAGGCGATTAGACAGTCACGTTCCATTTCACCAAACCTTAGGCCACCGCCTCTTGAACGGCCTTCAGTCGGCTGTTTAGTTAACATTTGAACCTGGCCTCTGGCCCTCGCATGTATCTTATCAGCTACCATATGATGCAGTTTCTGATAGTATACTATGCCAACAAATATTTCAGCAACATATCTTTCACCTGTTTTACCATCGTACATTACTTCCTTACCCGTCTTAACAAAACCAAGTTCCTGAAGCTGTCTTTCAAGAGATTCAACAGTTTCTCCACAGAATGTTGTTCCATCAACAGGTTTACCTCTTAATGCGCCAACCTTTCCAGCTATAGATTCAATAAACTGTCCCACGGTCATTCTAGATGGGAACGCATGCGGGTTTATTATTAGGTCTGGAATGATACCGTCTTCGGTGTAGGGCATATCTTCTGGGTTCGCTAAAAGGCCTACAACACCCTTTTGACCATGTCTTGAAGCAAACTTGTCACCTAGTTCGGGGATACGAAGGTCTCTAACCTTAACCTTATACATTTTACCCCCTTCCACGTTAACGGACATTATAACAGAGTCTACTACACCAGTTTCTGATGGACGTACTGCAACAGAAGTATCACGCATGTATGGGCCTCCTGCTTCAATTTCACGATATTCTTCAGTGAACCTTGGTGGGCTCAATTTTCCAATAAGCACGTCACCGCCTGAAACATTTGCCTCTGGAAAGATTACACCATCAGCTTCAAGAAGCCTATAGAACTTGTCACCCCTATAGCCTTTCACGTTAGAGTCAGGGTTCGGTATTTCAAACCTGTCCTTCATTCCGCCAAGATAGAGTTGTGCTTCAGCCTCATATAGTCTGAAGAAGAAGGTTCTTCCAAAACCTCTTTCAACAGAAGCCTTATTCAATACTATAGCATCCTCTATATTGTAGCAGTCATAGGATAATACTGCTACAACAGCATTCTGGCCTATAGGCCTCTTGTCAAGGTTAAGCATTTCAAAAGAGCCTGTTGTTACCATGGGCGTTTGAGGATATACTAGGAGATGAGATCTTACATTCATCAGATGCTTGTACACTGGTGTTGGGAAGCCTAGAGCCTGTTTTGCCATCGCACTTTCGTAAGTGTTTCTTGGTGACTGATTGTGTTCAGCATAGGGTATTATTGAGGCTACAGCGCCAAGCATTCCAGTCATAGAAAGTTCTAGGTGAGTGTGTTCTGGCGTGAGCTCGTCCAAGCTTGTTGCAATATAGCAGTTTTCTTCCTCGTTAGCGTCAACAAGTTCAAGTTCACCTTTCTTCAGAAGCTCTCTCCATGACATTTTACCCTTTAGGACAAGCTCAAGGTCCTCTCTCTTAAGCTGTGGCACACCATTCTTTACAATGATAAGAGGTCTTAGAACTCTTCCAGAGTATGTGTTAATGTATATTCTTGTTTCAGCATTGGGATTCGGTGGAACCTTCAGGTAAATGCTCACATCACTTGGTATAAGGCCGCTTCTTCTCATGTTTCTAAACTCTTTACAGAAACCTTCTGGGTCCAAAACGTATCCAACTACACCACCGTCCAAAAAGACTCGGGCACCATTCATTTTAGCTTCTATTGAAGCATCCTTATAGGGTATTAGGCCAATCTGTGTAATAACGTTCATTATTTCTTTAGGGTCTGCTGCAACAGAAATTATTGCTGAAAGAGCAAGGTTCTTGACTAGGCCACAGTTTGAGCCCTCAGGAGTTTCACAGGGGCACACTCTTCCAAAATGTGTTGGATGAAGGTCTCTTGCTTCAAAGTTCGGCTGGCTTCTTGAGAGAGGAGACTGGATTCTTCTAAGGTGGCTTATGGTTGAAAGGTAGTTGGTTCTATCAAGAAGCTGTGTTATCCCAACTTTACCTCTTCCCCAGTTTCCTGTTGCGATAGCGTTTCTAAGCTTATCGGTTATAATTCCAGGCCTTATGGCCACATTAACTACTCCTATACCACGCTTTTGACCAGAATGTTCAAGCTGATACTTCATGTCCTTAACAAGATTTCTGAAGCATGTCCTAAACAGGTCTGCTAGAAGCTGTCCAGCCAATCTTATAACCTTGTTACCATAATGGTCTTTATCGTCAGCAGGAATCCATCCAAGCTTATATTCTATAAGCTTACATACAGCCTCTCCAATAAAAAGGGCCTTACTTATCCTATCTTCAGGATTCTTTCCAAGGTGAGGCAACAGACCCCAGTCTAAAACATTTTCTGCACGCTTAACACGATATTCTTCCTGAAGACCGTGTGCAACCCTATTACCTATATAGACTAGAGCATCGTTTACAGTCACAACCTCACCACACTTGTCAAATGTTGGTCCAAGAAGATCCTGTACTTCAGGCTTAAGCGATACTGCTTCAACAATTTCTCTATCCGATTCCAGACCTAAGGCCCTCATTAGGACTACAACAGGTATGTCCGTTGGAAGGTTAGAGAAGCGAGCATATATTACACCATCCTGGTGCATTGAAATTTCAAGCTTAGACCTGTAGCCTACCACTGAAGAGTATACGGTTACAGTGTAGAAGGTTGCACCACCCTGCTTCTTGACGTCGACAAGCATCTTGTTTGGTGCAAGGTCTTCAAGTCCAACAATAACACGTTCTGAACCATTTATTATAAAGTAGCCTCCGGGGTCAAGATAATCTTCCCCTTCTTCAATCAGTTCGTCAATGGACTTTTTGGAAAGATAGCATAGGTCAGATTTGACCATTACAGGCAGGTCGCCGATGTAAAGGTATTGTGAGTCTGTTACAATACCATTTTGTACAATCTTCATCTCCAACTCTATTGGAGCAGAGTATGTAAGGTTCCTCATCCTAGCCTCCATTGGTGTTACAAGTGTTTTTGAGGCATCATGTTCTGTTACACGAGGTAAGCCGACACGGATTTTACCGAATTCGACAGTATAAGGGTTTGTTAATGTTTCAACATCAATTTTACCTACTTCATCCACAATAGCCTGTAAACCGTATTTGATGAACTCGTTATAGGAGTTTATATGCTGTCTAGCTATACCCTCTTCTTCAATAATTGCTCTAAGAAGGGGCCAAAAGTCTGCAGCCTTCTTTTCAACCATCAAAGCATTCACCCTTCAATCACATACCTATAATAGTATGCTACTCCAGCAACTTCGCTCTTTCTCGTAATCTTTATTATGTCACCAGGTTTAGCGCCCAATTCCTTTACAACAGGGTCTGAAGATAGAATGTATGGAAGCTGATGAGGTTTAACACGATATGTTTCCAAAACAATCTTAGCCTCCTCAGGCGAGAGAATTTCATGCTTTGGGACAAGAATGTGGTCCATTATAGAGAATTCTTTCTGACCCACCTTTTTATCCATAGAAAACCACCTCTACAAAGGTTTTTTGGCAAAAAACTGTCATAATAAACGCCTAAAAAACCCTAAAACGACGGTTATTTAAACATTACCATAACCATTTCGTTAACATAAGAGGGATATAAAATTGGCTTACATTTTACACGATAATTTTTTAGAACAGTTTAACAGCACCCGAACTTTCAACACCTCTTGTGTTAAGATGTGATAGGGTTGAAAGCCTATAGTCTCTAACAAGCATAGTAAGTTCACCGAACTCTCTAGGATCCATCTTCTCTCCATAGATAAGATATTTGCATGAAAGCTTGATCATTTCAAACCTTCCAACCCTAAGGTTTTCCCTCATGTCAGCCTCATTCCTTTCAAGGTACGAGAGAAGCCTTTCAAAGTCTATTGAAACACTCTTGTCACCGAAGTCTATCCTCTTCCAGAGCCTATTCAGTTTAGGCCTACTAACACTTGCACCGAAAGGAAATTGGTGTATAATATTCTGTGAAAGGCGGCCATTATCTGGGTCAGCACAGTCCTTCTTCAAATCAATGCCGGCACTCTCGAAGGCTTCAACAAAAGACCTCCAGTCATCAAGCTCGACTGGAATACTTTCACCAGAATCGTCAGAATAGTACCATGGAAAGACATCACTACCGAAAGCCCACTCGTAAATGTAGCCTTCTGAAGTAGAACCTAGGGGTCTGGTGATGTGAGCATAGTGGTAGAAACCTTTCTTGAAAAAATAGTCTTCAAGCTTCTTGATAATAGCATGCTTGAGAAAAAGCCTGTGCCCAACATTTGGTGAAGAAGAAAATTCTCTCCTAAAGGCTACAGGTATGGCTTGGTAAGTGTATATGGTTCCACCAATGCCTGGAAAAACTCTCCTCAACTGAACATCGATTTCAGCTTCACTGCCGAAGCCTCCCTTGCAAATAAATTCAACATCCAAGGACATATATTGTCAGTACAACTTACTTGAAAGAGCCTTTTAAGACTTATCATTCCCAAACATACATTATTTTAATATTTTTAAAACATAAATCTAAAAAATTTTTTATTATAAAAATTTGGCGCTTAAATTTGTGTATAAAGTTTAAATACATGTAAGATTAATTATCAGGTAAGGTGGGTGGATTGCCCACTGATAAAGAGTTTAGAGGAGTAGAGGATATATCCGAACCTTTTAAAGTTACAAGATTCAGGGACGTGATAGGGTTTCTGATAGGGCCTGCTATTATCTCAGTTTCAGTTGGAATAGGGACGGGTGAAGTGATTTCAGGGCCTCTGGCAATATTATCTTATGGGCCTACAATATTGTGGTTTGCACTACTATCTATATTTCTTCAGACAGTTAGTGCTATAGCTGGAACCAGGTACACAATAGCTACTGGCGAGCCTCTAATAAATGGTATTTCAAGACTTTGGTTTGGGAAAAAGGTTTGGGCCATAATTTGGACCGTATCAGATTTTGTTAGACTAATGTGGCCCTACTACATGGTTTTGACTGGTACAACGTTTGCATACATAGCCCTTGGTAGGCCTCCGGAGGCGCCTGAACAGTATCTTGTAGGTGTATTGGGTGTTGTAGGATTATTTATAGGAATACTGCCTCTACTTTTTGGTGAAAAGATACAGAAGACTCTTGGATGGCTTTCATGGTGGGATGTGGTTGTTGAAGTTGGAATAATTGTTATACTCGCTCTCCTTATCGTTCCAGCAAATGTACTGTTTGAAGTCTTTACAGGATTCTTTTCATTCGGTTCAATACCTTCTGGAGTTAATTGGGCGATTATTGCAGCTATAGCAGGATATGCTGGAAACTATGCTGCTAACGCTATAGCGATGACCAACTATTATAGGGACACTGAATGGGGTATGACAAAGAAGACTGGTTTTATTCCTGCCGCAGTTGGCGGTAAGGCGGTGCCATTCTTGAGCAAGGGATATCTTCCAAAAACTGATCCAGAGAATGTTAGAAGATATGGTGGTTGGATGAAATATGTTCACTTGGAGCAGTGGATAGTATTCTTCTTCGGAAGCTTTATAACCTTGTGGTTCCCAATTGCTTTAGCATATCATCTCGTACCAAGGGGGGCGAAGATACCCAGTGGCTGGGCGTTTCCAGTAGCATTAGCAAACTACATGCCAATTCCTGCACTCGTTGTTTTAATGACAATATTGCTATTGGCATTATATATTACAAACACGGTGACAGTAGTTGACATGCTTCCAAGAGAATTCACAAACATATGGTGGGCTGCATTCCCAAGCCTTGAAAAGAGGTTTAAGGGTGACGCCAAGAAACTATATTACACAATATTGACTGTACTGTCTGTGATATGGATTATTCTGATGTTCGTTGGAGTTCAGCCCGCATGGCAGGCTGTGCTTGCAGGAGCCTTTGCAAACCTTATTGGCGTATTCTGCTATATTGGGCTTCTTGGAGTAAACTATGTACTACTACCAAAGGAGTATAGGATGAAGTGGTGGGAGATAATCATTATCTTGGTCGGGCTTGTCTTCTATACAATAATATTTGCAGCATTCGTTCTAAACAACTTCTTTGGAATAAAGATATAGGCCACATCCCACCACCCCCCTTCTATTTTATTATTCTTAAATTCTAAGTTATTCTTCTAGAAAATTAAATATTTTTTAATGCATGAGAGGATAGAATATTTGCGTATTTTTGTACGCAAATATTAAGGTGCTAAAGGCTTATAACTTAATGGAGAA